>JAEUOD010000147.1 GCA_016791065.1 Dechloromonas sp.
CGCTTCCTTTGGCACAGGAGCCGCTACCGTCGCAGGCTCAGGCATCTTCGGTGCTGGAACAGGCTGCGCGCTCAGCGTCGTACTGCTGAGCAGGGCCGGCTCACTGACCACAAGCGCGTCAGCAAGTGGGGGCACCTGCGGGTGGGCCATCGGTGGTGCCAGCTCGGCGACGGGTGCTGGGCTAGCAGGGGGTGCTGGAGGCTGTTCTACTGGGGCTGGATTCCCCGGCATCAAGAAGATTGCACCGCCAATCACCAGGCCCAGAGCAATAGCCAACAAGAGGGCGCGACGATGGTTTGCCGACGACGAAACGACCGGCGAGACGCGCACTTCCGGAGGCAGGCCAGCCGACTCCTCCATGCCGCTGCCTCGCTTCTCCAGGTTCTGGAGCATTTGATTGATCAGACTCACTACCGCCTCACCACCAGTACCACGGGCGCTGCGCCCCCTCGGTGTCGCGCGCCGCGGCACGGACATGCGCTGCTTTGACCTGCTGCCGGCCTTCGCCAAAGACAGCGAGCAGACACTTGTTGGCCAGGATGTTGATCAGCCGCGGGGTGCCACGACTCGCCTTGTGCAGAGCCGCCACCGCGTCGTCGGAAAACAGTTCGCCAGCCAGCATGCCAGCCGTTCGCAGGCGCTGGTTGAGATACTGGCGTAATTCGTCGCGATGCATGCCGGACAGGCGGAAGGAAAATGCGATGCGCTGGCGCAATTGGCGGATGGCCGGGTTGGCTAGGTGGACATCGAGTTCGGGCTGACCGAACATCACGATCTGCAACAGCTTGCGCTTTTCGGTTTCGAGATTGGAAAGCAGGCGCAGGGTTTCCAGGGCCTGAATCGGGATCGCCTGCGCTTCGTCGAGCAGCACGACCACGGTCTTCTGTTCGATGGCGAACTGCAGCAGGGCTTCATTGAGCGACTTGAGCAGACGATGCGAATCGGCCCCCTCATCCAATTCCATGCCGAGTTCGTCGGCGACTGAACGCAGCAACGTTTCCGGCGAGAGGCCGGGATTGGGCAAATACGCCGTAACGCAGTCTTCCTGCTCCAGCACCCGGAGCAGGCGACGGCAAAGCAGCGTCTTGCCGGTACCGACCTCGCCGGTGATCTTGATGAAACCCTCGCCGCTCTTCAGCGCGATCAGCAAGGTATTGAGCCCCTCCTGATGCGTGCGCGTGGCGACCACGAACTCGGTGTCCGGCGTGATGCCGAACGGCGCCTCCCAGAGGCCGAAATGTTCCAGATAGAGCGGCACCGGCACCGCAGCCACCCGCTCGCGGCGACGCAGCGTCCGCTTCGCGCTCACTGCTTCCGGGTTGACCAGGGTCAGGATGCCGGCTTTGTCGTTCATCACTGGCGATTGAGCAGATCGGGCGTCTGCCGGAAACGCTGCGGATCGTACTCGCGCAGACGGGCCTGGGTATCTTCAAGATCCTGCTGCCAGTCGCTATCGTCCTGGATCAGCGTCGGCTTGAGCAGGATGACCAGTTCGCGCTTGTTCATCATCCGGTCGGTCTGCTTGAAGAAATGGCCGAACAGGGGAACCTCACCTACCCCGGGTACCTTGTTTACCCCGTCCGCCTGGCCTTCCGACATCAGGCCGCCAATCGCGACGATCATGCCGTCGCGGACGCGAACGATGCTGTCGCTCTCCTTCACCTTGGTCGAGGCGTAGGGCAGCGTATAGGTGCCAAGCTGGCCGAAGTTGATCGTCTTGTCTTTTTCCGAAACATCGGTCACCGAGGGACGGATGTGCAGCGTGATGCTGCCGAGGTCGTCGATCTGCGGCGTCACGTCGAGAGCGATGCCGGAGAAGAAGGGCTGGGCCGTAATCGTCGGCGGGTTAAAGGAGGTCGCACCGGTCGTCGTGCCGGAGTTGGTATAGGAGGGGGGTGTCACCGAGGTAATGTAGTAGTCGTCGCTGCCGACCTTGATCACCGCCTTCTGGTTATTGAGGGTGGCGATGCGCGGGTTCGACATCACATAGACCGTTCCCTGCGTTTGCAGGAAATTGATCAAGGCGCCGAAGTTGCCGGTCTGGAAGGCCAGACCGAGCGCGCCGGCAACCGGGAAGCTTTTCAGGATGCTGGTTGCCGCACCGGCCAGGGTAGCCGGATTGACCAGGGTATTGCCGCTGGCATCGACCGACACCGTATTCAACGGTTGCCCGCCGGGGAAGGCGTAGTTCGAGGTCATGCCGTTGTTCGACCAGCGGTGCCCGCCGTATTTGTCGAAGGCTGCCCAGTTGATTCCGGTCTTGAACTCGTCGTTGAGCTGCACCTCGATGATTTTGGCTTCGATCATGACCTGCCGCTCGATATTGGCCTGCAGGGCCTTGAGCAAACGCTCGACCTCGCGCAACTCGGATGGCAGGGCGCGCACCATGACCACGCCGGACTGGCCGTTGATCAGGAAATTGCGGCCTTCCGGACATTTGATCTTGTCCAGGCGCTGCGCCATCAACTGGCCGACCATGGTCGCGCTGCTCGGATAAGCCGCGCTGCCGCCAACCCGCGAAACTTCATATTCGCAGCTGAGCACCGTCGCCATGGCCTGCGAGAGATCGAACCAGAAATCGTTGACCACGCCGGTAAAGACGTTGACGCTTTCGTTAAGGGCGTTGGATTGCGGCACAGCCGGCTGCGTTTGGCCGCTGACCCCGGTCGCGGTCGTTCCCTGGCTGGCTGCCGGCGCTGCGGCTCCTGAGGTCGTGACGCGAATTGAAGACGTGCCGCCACGCTTGCTGGCCAGATAGCTGACCTGGAACAGACGGGTCTGCAGGGTATTGGGAATGACGGTGATGCGTGTCCCCTGGACCCGGAAATCGTAGCCGTAGAGATCACGCATGGTCTCCAGCGCCTCACGCACCGTGACGTTCTTGAGGTTCGCCGTGACGTTGCCGCTCAGATCGGGCGGCAGGAGCATGCTGTAGCGGGTTCCCGAGACCAGAGCCATGAAGACCTGGCCGGCCGGCGCATTACTGACCGCCAGGTCGAAACGCGGTTCGGCCGCCTTGGCCGAACGTGGCGCCTCGATCTGCAGCGGCGGCAGCAGCGCCTCGTTGATCGCCGGGTTGTTGAGCTCGGCGGCTTTCGCCTTGTTGCCGGCGCTCGCTGTCTGCAGGCCGTCGACCATCCGCCCGTAGGTCTCGTTCTTGGGTACCCAGGGCGCGGTGCAACCGGCCAGCAGGATGCCCGACAAGCCCACCGTGGCGAGCATGCGTACTTTATGTCCGTTCTTTTGTCTCATCTGCCTTCCCTCACCGCTGGCGCCGGACGCTGGCCGGCCTCGCCGGCTGCTTGTCGACGGCTGGCGTCAACATCAATATTTCCCTGCCACCGGGGCCCTTCAATTCCACTTCAGCCTCGCCGATACGGACCAGCGTCCAGCCATCGATCTGGCCGCCCACCGCCAGGGTCTGGCCGCTGATCGTCGCCAGCGGCTTCGCACCATGACGCCGTATGATCGACTGCAAGTTCCGCTCCGCCGGCATTGTCGCCTCGTCCTCGGCCACACCGCGAAAGCCCGCCATATAGGCCGCCGGCGGCTGCGTCGGATCGCGCATCGATGTCGCCAGCGCCGGCAGCGCCAGGAGCAAATGACCGAGCAATAAAATCAGAGCTTTAGCCATGCCCGCTCCAGACTGTAGGTATGAAGCTTCAGGCGCAGCTCCGCCCTCGGGTAATCGGCCGTCAGGCTGACTTCGCCCCAGATCAGGCGTTGCGGCAACTTTTCCAGTTCGGCGACATAGGCCGCAAGATCGGCGTAGCTGCCCTGCAGGCGCACCTCGACGGCATGCTTCCAGAGGTCGTTCGCGCCCCCGACGCCAGGCGCCGGCAGCACCTTATCCGCCGCATTGGCCGGCGACTGCGCCGGTATTTCCTCGGCTGGCCCCGCCGACACGACCGGCAGGCTGCGCAGGCTCACCAGGCGCAGGTTGGCATGGCGGGTCAGCAACTGTTCGAGCAGGGCCGTGATCTGGCCCGGCGACACCAGCAGTTTCTCGTGATGGGCGAGCGCCTCCTGCAACTCGCCCTGCTGCGCGCGCAGCGTCTTCAGGCGGTTGCGATTGTCTTCGTCGGGATCGCGGATTTCGTTCCGCAATTTGCCGATCTGCAATTGCAGAGCTTGCAATTCGCCCTGCTCGGCCAGCATCTGTTTCTGCAAAAGGCTGGCCCGCGCCATCGGCAGATCGACGAACAGGGAATTGCCGATGAGCAATACGCCACCGACCACGGCGGCGGCGACGAGTGCCCGTTCGCGCTGGGTCAGCGCGTCGTAACGAGCCAGCATGGCCTTCCAGCGCCGCTTCATCAACGTCCTCCCCCGGTATCCGCACCAGCCTTGGGAATATCCGTCGTGCGCAGGGCAAACTCGACAAACCAGCGCTCGCTGCCCGATGCCGCAGCTTCAGCCGACGCCCCGCCTTCGGTGCTACCCGGCTGCTTCCAGGTTGCCCCCCGCATGTCGAGCGAAGCGAAACGGCGGCCGCTGAAAACTGCCTCGCCTTCCAGGCGCCGCAAGTACGGCGGCAGCAGGGCCTGATCGTTGAGACGGCCGCGGATTTCAAGTTGCCGCCCGCCCTCTGCAACCATGAAACCGGTCAGCCAGAGGCCATCGACGCCGGCCCTTGAAAAGGCATGCATCATCTCGGCAACGACCGGAGCCGACGGCTCGCCGGTCATGCTGCGCAACAGGTCGAGGGATTTGCGGGCCTGCCGCACATCCTGCTCGACTTGCACGACTTCCGCTGCGATTGCCGGATCGGCCTTGCGTACCGAGAAACTCGCCGTCATCGCGGCAAAGGCTGCGCGCGCGGCCAGCAACTGGGTGTTCACCGAAGCCGCGTTCTGAGCCCGGCTAGCCAGCGTCCAGCGCGTAATACCCGCCCCGAGGGCGACGAGCAACACCGAAATCAAGGTGGCAAGCACCAGATTGTGGGCGGTCAGCCAGTCCTTGCGGCGACGCAAGCTGGGATCGAAGAGGTTGATCTGGCGGCTCACGCCTTGACCTCGTCGTTGCGCAACGCGGCGCCGATGCAACTCAGGGCACGGCGCTGGGCTTCGCTGTCGCGCAATTCAGGGAAGGCCGAGAGATCCATGACCCGACTCAGGTCCAGCGCCTCGAACGGCAGGTAGAGGGCGTTGCGGAACTGCTCCTCAAGGCCGCTTTCGGGCGGCAGGGCAACGATCATGTTGGACAGGGAAATACCGCTGAACTGGCGATCCACGGTATCCATCGAGCGCTGCATTTCAAGCACGACACGTTCGGCAAGCTGCTCGCGGCGCTCAGCCGAGGCCTGGGCGATCTGCACGGCACCGATTTCGATGCGACGAAAAGCGAATAGTTCGCCCCGGAAGGTGAAGGTCAGCAGGGCGGAATTTTCCCCGAAGGCAAGGAAAGCCAAACCCCGATTCTCGTCTTCGAACAACTCGGCGATGTTGCGCTGCGCCAGTTCGGGCAGATCGATTGCCTCCAGGCCCAAACCGGCTTCATGGAAAGCGTTGGCCAGCGGCGCCACGCCGTTCCGGTTCGCCACGGCCAGAAATAACTGCTGGGCCCGGTTCGTCGAGCCCCCCTCGGGCAAGGGCAAAATATCGAATACCGCCTGTTCAGCGGGAATGTCGCAGAGATCCTTGAGCTTCCAGCGCAGGGCATCCTTCATCTCGGCTTCGGGCACCGGTGGCGCCTCGGCCTGAACGAACTGGTAGCCTTCGCCGAGCAGCGTTGTGCACCGGAACCCCTTGGCCTCCCGGCGCTTGGCAAAAGTCTTGAGGCATATCTGAAGCGGATCCTCACCGCCGGCGACCGCGCCTGGCAAAGGCTCCGAGAACCAGCGCTGCAGCACCGGCTTTTCCCCTGTAACACGGGTCACATGGGCAAACTCAACGTGTTGCTGGTGCCGGGACACGGCCAGCCAGCCTGGTTCACGTCTGCGCTTGCTGAGGAAAAACATCAAAATCCCGGCCTTTTTCAATAATTCGCTTGAATACTATCCACTAAAGGCCTATTTTTCAACGACTTTTTGAATTCACCTTCCTCATCCATGACACACAATTGTCTCTGGCCCTACTCCGAGGTGGCGATCACCAGACGCGAACGCTCGACGTAGGTAACTCCGGCCGCCGTCGCATCGACCGCCGGGCAGGCGGCAGCCGGGCAAGCTACTGCACGTATCTCGAAAACACGCACCGTCCGGCCGACGCCGGGAGCCGTCTCGCCTTCCTGATAGAGTCGGGAATCGCAGCTCACCGTGACATAGAAACCATCGGTCTCGGCCCTGAGGTCGAGCGTCGACGAGAGACTGCTGCAGGTTTGCCAGCCCCCTTTCAGTGCCTGGTAGAGCCCCCACTCGTTACCGGCGCGGGCTGCCTGCCAGGCCCTTGCGGAAAGGACGTCCTGGGCAATGGTCATTTGCTGGTTGGTGCCGAGGAAAAGCATGGCCGAGGCCAGCCCGGCCAGGATGACCAGGACAACGATCGCGGCGATTACGCCGAAGCCGCGCTGAGCTTTCATGGCGCGTTGTCCACGTGAACGCCGTGCACCAGGTTGAGGCTCTCACCGCTGCGACTGAGCGTCAGGCGCAGCCAGAGAAAACCGTTCTGCTGCGTCGCCCCCTGGTTGGGATCGTAAACAAAGCTGCAGGCCGCGACATCGCTGGCAACCTGAGCACCGGCCGTCGAAGCACAGGTCGTCGCCGGATCGGCAGCAAAGCCGGCCACCGTGCGGTAGAGCGCCGTTCCGAGGCAACTGTAGAAGACACTCTGTTCAGCATCGGCAACGACCACGAAGCGCCCGCCTTCGTAGCCCGAGGGAAACTGCTTGGCCCCCGTAAGCACGATACGGTGACGGCGTACCGCCGATGCACCATCAACCGAATCGATCGCTGCCCGGTTGCTACCGGCGTAAACATCGGCCGCCGCCTGGTTGCCGATCACCACCCAGTCGCCGGCGGCCGGCACGGCGGACATCGGGCTCAGCACATCGAAACTGGTCGTTGCCTCGGTCGGGTCAAGCCACGAACTGGCGGTGGTCGTATCGGGCGCCATGCGATAGCGGCCGCCAGTCGTCGTCGGCACCAGGCGGAAGCAGGTTGGCGACTGGAGCACGATGGAGTTCGGCACGGCGCGCCGGACATCGGTTGCCATGCGGCGCACGGCGATATCGGCCAGTTCGGTCAGGTCGGAACGCCGCTTGGTATCGACGTAGCTGTCGATGGCCGGCTTGAGAAAAATGGTTAGCGTGGCCGCGATGATGCCGGTGATCACCATCACCATGATCAGTTCGACAAGCGTGAATCCGCGACTGTTTCTCATGATGCGTAAGGCGTACGCCAGCCGGTCAGATGGAAATTTTCGCCGCCACGGCTGACCGTCACCTCGATACGCAAGGTATCGGCAACCCCCTGCCAGCTGGCCGAACTGACATTGACGCTGACTGCATAACTCTCCAGGCCAGCCACGGCGTCGCCGTCGACGTCACAAACGCCCGTCGTCTGGTAGAGATGGTAGTCGCGCACATCGTCAAAGGCTGACCGCACCGACTGGGCAGCACCGCAGCCTGCCAGCGCGTTGGTCGGCGCCGTGCCAGCGATGGCGTAGGGCTTGAGCAGGATCTCCTCCATCAACTCCTCGGCGACGGCGACCATCTGCTTCTGGATCATCGGGTCGGCGCTGGTCTTGACCACGGTATTAAAGGTCAACAGCACACCACCCAGCCCAACTCCGATGATGACCATGGCGACCACCATTTCAACCAGCGTGAAGCCGCGCATTTGCCTAGCGGACATGGCCCGTCGCTCCGATGATCACGATCGCGGGCTGCCCGCCGATCAGCAGGGTCCGGTCGTTGGCCGTTCCATCCGGCTGAAAGTTGAGGGCAGCGGGCACTGGATTGAAGACGATGCTCGCCGGGTTGCGGCTGCTGACGACGTTACCTCCTGCCCCCGGAATCGGCAGGTCTGCATCGCAGGCGGCCACGTTTTTCTGGCGGGCGATCTGGAGCGTGAGGCTCGACGCGGTGAAAGTGACGCAGACCAGGCGACGGTGGCTGCTCGCCGTTTTCTGGGCATAGCGCAGGCTGCTCACCACCTTGTCGCGGAATTCGGCGGCGAGGATGTCATCGCCGGCGCTCATCCGGGGGAGCGCAACCACCGAGATGATGCCGAGAATGATGATGATGGTGACCAGTTCGATCAACGTGAAACCCCGTTGGTACTGCATGGGATCAGTAAAGCTCCCGGATATGGACGTTCTTGCGCGTTTCCGGCGAATAGATGCCGAAGGTCGCCCGTGCCGACGGATCGCGGTCGTAGGTCGTGGCGCAATTGCCGTTGCGCGAACGCAGCCAGGGCTTGGCTGCCGCCGTGCCGCCATGAGAGGACAAGCAGGAGAGATCGGTTCCGCTGGCACCGAGGTTGATCGCCACATCCACGCTGCCGGTTACCGCCGGCGTCGGCTTGGCGAGCACGACGTCGGCCTTGCCGCCGGCCAGCGTCACCGGGCTGGCCGCCGTGTTGGCGGCGATACCGCCGCTCAGGAAGAAGTTGTTGGCGGCCAGCGTGGTGCAACTATCGAGGTTGTTGAGCAGCCAGGACTTGCCAGTCCAGAACTGGGCCTGGAGTGGCATCGACAGGCTCGACTTCTCGCTGCCGAAAACATTGCTCAAACGCAAGCGCCCGAAGCGGACCTTGACCGTATTGGTCGCCGCTGCGCCACTGATCGCGACGCTATCCGGCTCGCCGGTAACGGAAGCGAGCAGGGCGAAGGATTCGAACGGCCCGTCCGGACTGCCCGCCCGTGTGAAGGTGGTCGTCGGCTGGCTGACGGTGTAGACGCCGGAAGCCCAGGCGGCAGCAGGCAACGCCGGCGAGAGGCGACTCAGGCTGACCGCCGTTCCGGCGTCATCGCCGGCCACGACAGGCGTGCCGAGATAGCCGTAGCCAGCGGTATAGCGGGTCGTGACTGACTCGTTGGCGCTGCGCGCCTGCAGGGAGAAACTGACCCCCAAGGCCGGCTGGCCCATATAGACGAAGCCGCTGCAGGCGGCACTCAGGCTGCCGGTGAAGTTGAAGTGATCGGGGTAGAAGCGCCCGAACGGCCCGGCAGCAGCCGAGCCGATGGTGCAGCCGACCATCCCGCCGCTTGCCGTATTGCTCGTGCTGCCGCTCAGGCAATCGCCACTGGCACTGTCGACCGTCGCGTAGTTGGCATCGGTCACCGCGTCCTGTTGCAGCGAGAGGGTACCGACATCGTGATAAACGAAGCTGCCGGTGGAAACACCGCTGACCGAGGCCGGCAGGGTTCCCACCAAGGTGCCGGCGGTATTGCCGAGATGATCGCGCAACATCGAGGTATCCAACACCGGCGTACCGGCATACTGCGCGCCGACGCCGCTGTCGGCAGCCAGCGTAAAAGCTTGCCCAGCCTTGAGCTTGGGACCACCGAGATTGGCCGTGACCGTGAAGGCGGCCGGACGCACGGCAAAATTATCGGTCGAACAGGCGGTGATGGCCGTACCGCAAACCGCCGCGCTACAGCTGAACCGAGCGCGCACGTCGCGGTAGGCGGTTGGCACCGTGACGCTGCCGCTGACCGCACGGCCGGACGCAAAAGTCACGTTACCGAAACTGATCGTCTGGCTGACGCTGACCGGGCAATTGTTGGCGTCGAGCGCCACGCCGGTAGAAGTATTGGCCAACAGGTCGACCGCCAGGGTGCCGGAAAAGCCGGTTTCCAAGGAGCCATCCGTTTTCAGGGCCACGCCGTCGAGTGTGAATGCCGTGCCGGCCAGCTTGGTATAGAGGCGCTGGTAGCCAGTGCTGGCGGGATTGCAGCGCGGATTGGTCGGCTCGCAAGCGTTGAAGCGCGACACACAGGTACCGAGCGACATCGAGGGATCGTGACCGCTGACGCTGGTACCGCTGTTTTCCGTCACGCCACCCGACACCACGTTGAAATTGATCGTCCCGCCGGCAGTGCTGCTGTAGTTGAGCAGAACATCCGATTCGTTGTTCCAGACGTAGGTTGCCGAACCGTTGCCAAGGTTGGTCAGGGTGCCGGTCGCGCTACTGACGGTCCAACTGCCGCTGGCCGGCGTGGTCGTGATATTCATGGTGGTGCCGACCAGCGAAACGGCGTTGTGATTGACGTCGTGGGCGTAGATCCTGACCTGGTTGCTCTGGCAAACACTGCCGCTCCCGGCATGGGAGATGCTGAAATGGTCGAGCGGAGAACAGTTGGCGCGCGTCAACAGGCGATCACGCGCTGCCTGCGGGGCGCTGAGATCGAAGTTGTAAAGGCGGATTTCGTCAAGATCGCCATAGGCCGAGTTGGCCGTGCCGTTCGACGGAGCGATGCCGACGGTTCGGTTGTCGCCGAAATAGAGAGTGCCGAGACTGGCATGCAAGGTGCCACTGCTGGTGAAACGAGAGAAGGCGACACGCTGCCCATTGACGAAGATCTGCATGACGCTCTGGTTGGCGCCCGCCAGCAGATACCAGCTGACGGCGATATGGACCCAGGTGCCGGCTGCCGTACCGTAGTCGCCTGTTTCCAGGGAACGCACGGTGCCCGCCGAGTCGGTCAGGGCGAAACGCAGGACATCGTTGCTGCCGCTGCGCATCCGGCTCAGATGGAAGGGACTGGCTGCGAGGGTCCCCGCATCGAACAGCGTGCTGTTCCGGCCGGTCGTCCAGGCGTCGGTGCTCCGGTACCAGAAGGTGATCGAGCCGGCCGTACCGATTTCGCCTGGTGTCTGCCCTAGATCGATGGCGGATATGGCCGTGTTCAGGGTATTGGAAGCGATGGTCGCACCGGCGCAAACCTGGGCGCTAGTCAGCTTGGCGGGATAGGTCGTGGCGACACCAATCCGCTGCCCGGGGTGGCCCGTTCCCGAACTATCGACGACGACCTCGCCCGTGGTCGGCGCCAGCGGCCAACCCACCGATTCGTCTAGGCGATACTCACCGACCTGGGCCGGCGAAACGGCGACCGGGTACCAGCGGATTGCCGTGCCGTTGGTGGTATCGATGAAAGACTGGTTGAAGGAATACTGGGTGTAATCGGATGACGACACCTGCACGCCGACCGTCGCGGCAGAGCCGTTGCTCGCCCCCGACGAATAGCGATAACTGAACTCGCCGTCGCTCGAGGCCGCGCTTTCCCAGAGTACGACCTGGAAGTTGTAGCGCTCGGTCTGGTTGTATAGCTTGACGTTCGCCCAGGAAATCACGAAGCGCCGATTCGGCGCCGTACCGAGCAACTCGTAGCGAATCGAGGCACCGCTGGTACTGTTGGCGGTGCCGGCAACGATATCGGTCCAGTATGGCACCATCATGCGCACCGGGGCAGCTGTCGGACATCCGCTGTAGGTTGCACCAGCCCCAGCGGGCAGGGCGGCATTCGAATAATCCCGGTGAAAGCCGGAAACATCGCCGCCGAAAGTCAGATAGCCGTTGGAATTGACCCGCACCTGCGTGTAAGCCGTTCCAGCAAAGCGGAAGCTGAAGCCACCAGGAAAACTGACATCCGCCCAGTCGTCGTCGCCATCTGGATAGCCCGTACAGGCTGGGGCAGGCTTGGTCGAGTGCCAGATGACGGACGTGGCCGAGCCGGACGGCGTATCGTAGGCGAAGGTTTCGCTACGATACGCGTAGGTCTGGGCAAACAGCGGCCCGGTCAAGGCAAGCAGCAAAAGCAGGCAGATTGCATGCCGCCATAGGCCGGAAGTTTTCCGGTAAATCACGCCACGCCCTCAGCGCGTCGTCGCCCGGCCACCGGCACGAGCTGCCGGCAGCTGGCAAACGAAAATCAGCGGGCGCAGAGAACGGTAGCAGGCTGGGCGTTGCTGCTGCCCTTGGTCACCGTGCAGGTCACAGACTCTGCCGTGCCACTACAGTCATCAGAGCCCGACGGGTTAATCGTGAAACCGGTCGGGATACCGCCCTGCATCAGAGGGCCGAGGATGGCCGTAGTACAGACGTTGGCCTGATTGAGCGTGACGGCAGTCGAAGCCCCAACCTTCTTGGCCGCAAAATTGACCGATGAAGCTGAGGCGATGGCCCCGGCAACGCCTTGCGCCGCTGCATTTTCCGCCTGGCCGCTGAGATCGAAGAACTTGGGCACGGCCACCGCGGCCAGGATGCCGAGGATGACGATCACGACCACCAGTTCGATCAGGGTAAAACCACGACTCATTGCTTTCATCACGCGCTCCATTGAATACGCTGTCAGTGACAGCTTTTATTAAAACCAGTCGTACGGTGTCAGCAGTTCGATATCGACCGCCACGCCAGCCCCGCCGCCGCCCCCGCCCGAACGAATCTGCCAGCGTAGTACCGGACTTTCCGGCTGGCGGCTATCTGTCACAAGCAGGTGACTATGTAACTTCGGAATATAAACCAACTCCGCTCTATCCTGTTCGTAATACCAGCTACCTGGCGGCAAGTTGCCCGGACCGCGCACCTCGCCGAAATAGCCGGCCGGCGGACGCTCCGCCAGCAGTACCGGATTGGTCCGGGCCAACGTTGCCTGCTTCTCCGCTTCCCCCCGGATGATCAGGTCGGCAACCCGGAAACGCAGACCGGAACGCAGGTTGAGTATGCTGTTCTCGACCACGGTCTTCTCGGTCAGCTCCTGGTAGAAGCGCATGGTGTGCAACAGCCAACCGGCGAGCAGCGAAAAAATAATGGCGACCACGACCACTTCGAGTCGGGTCGCGCCGGATTGCCTGCGCAGCCTGTTCTGGCAGTGTGTCATTTGCCGAAGGCCGCCTTGCCCAGGTCCCAGATCGGCAGGAAGATGCCCATGGCGAGAACCAGTACGAGCACGCCGAGGAAGACGATGAGGATGGGCTCGATCTGCTGGGCCAGGGTTTTCAGTTCGTACTCGACCTCGCGCTGGTACATCTCGGCGATCTCGCCCATCATTTCGTCAAGCGCGCCGGACTCTTCGCCGACGGCGATCATCTGCAGCACGACGGGCGTGAACACTTTGGCCCCGATCGCGGCCTTCAATACCGTATCGCCGCGCTCGACGGTTTCGCGCATGCCTTCGATCTTGCGCGCAATGAAAACGTTGTCGACAGTCAGTGCGACATTGGACAGCGCCTGCGTGATCGGCACGCCACTTTTCGATGCCAGTGCAAAGCTCCGTGAGAAGCGGGCCAGCGTGGCCTTGCGGATGATCTTGCCGGCCACCGGAAAACCCAGTTTCATCTCATCCCAACGCAGGCGCCCTTCCTTGGTGGAAGCCCAATGGCGAAAGCCGAAGATGGCCGCGACGGTGCCGCCGAACAACAGATACCAGTAGTTCACCATCAGTTCTGAAAATCCCATGAGGAGGCGCGTCATCAAGGGCAACTGGGCATTGAGATTTTTGAAGACCTGGGCGAAAGCCGGAATGACGAACAGATTCACGACCATGATCGCCCCGGCCATGGCGATGATCACGAAGGTCGGGTAGCGCAGCGCCGAACGGACCTGCTCGCGCATGAAGCGTTCGAAATCGAGGTGCTCGTAGAGGCGCAGGAAAATATCCTCGAGCAGGCCGGTCATCTCGCCGACCCGAACCATGGCCAGGTAGAAAGGCGTGAAGACGCGCGGATGCCGCGCCAGCGAGGCCGACAACTCCCGCCCGCCTTGCAGGCTTTCGCGCACGTCCTGGAGTACGGCCTTCATTGCCGGATTGGTCATTGACTCCTGCAGGCCGGCCAGGGCGCGCAGGATGGGCACGCCGGAACGTAGCAGGGTGTAGAGCTGGCGCGAGAAGAGCATGACGTCAATCGGCTGGACCTTTTCGGCGAACAGGCCCTTGAACAGCTTGCCGGCATCGAAGGAAACGCCGGCCGCGCTGGCCGAGATGCGGATCGGCGTGACACCGCGCTGGAGCAGCAATCCGGCGGCTGCAGATTCATTGGGCGCATCGATCACGCCCTTGATCTCGGCGCCATCGGCGCCGCGCCCCGCATACTGGAATGCAGCCATCAGTCGTCGGTCTGCCCGGTGATGCGCATCGCTTCATCCAGGGTCGTCCGCCCGGCGAGAACGAGGCGCAAGGCATCTGCGCGCAGGGTGTTGCCAATCATCTGCTGGCGCGCCACCTGGATGTACTTATTGGGGTCGCCATCATTGATCGCATCGACGATATCGTTGGTCATTTCGAGGAATTCGTAGACCCCGGTCCGCCCTTGATAGCCGGTCATGTTGCACTGCCCGCAACCGGCACCGTGGAAGACTTCAGGCAAGGACGGAGGCTCGCCCAGGGCGACACGCAGCCATGCGTGCTCGGCCGGCGTCGGCTCATGCAGGGTACGGCAGTGCTCGCAAACCACCCGAACCAGGCGCTGGGCCATGACCAGTTGCAGGCTAAGCGCCACCATGTAGCGTGGCACCCCCATGTCGAGCAGGCGGATCGGCGTCGACAGCACATCATTGGTGTGCAAGGTGGACAGCACGAGGTGGCCGGTCATTGCAGCACGCATGCCGATTTCGGCGGTTTCCTGGTCGCGCATTTCGCCGACTAAAATGACGTCGGGATCCTGACGCAGCGCGGCGCGGAGGACGCGACCAAAGGAAAGGTCGATCTTTTCCAGCACCTGCACCTGGTTGATGCCAGGCAGGCGGTATTCGACCGGGTCTTCGACCGTGATGATCTTGCGCTCGGTCGAATTGAGGTCGTTGAGCGCGGCATAGAGCGTCGTCGTCTTGCCGCTGCCGGTCGGGCCGGTGACGAGGACAATGCCGCTCGGTTTGTGGATGGCCCGGCGCAGCACGTCGAGCACCTTGGGCGGCATGTTGACCGCATCGAGCCGCAGCAGTCCGCCGCTCTGGTTGAGCAGACGCATGACGACCGACTCGCCGTACTGGGTAGGCAGGGTCGAGATCCGGATATCGACCGAGGCATTGCGCACCTTGACGTTGAAACGGCCGTCCTGGGGTAGCCGCTTTTCCGAGATATCGAGCCCGGACATCAGCTTGAGACGCAGCGCCAACGCACCGGCCACCTTGATGTCGGCCTCGGTCTGGATGTGCAGCACGCCGTCGATCCGGAAGCGGATGCGCAGCTTGCTCTCTTCCGGCTCGATATGGACGTCGGAGGCGCGCGTCCGCAGAGCCTCGTCGAACACGGTGTGAATCAGCTTGACGACTGGCGCATCGTCGGCTTCAGCCGTGAGGCCGGTCACATCACCGAACTCAAGCGGCGTATCACCGAGTTCGGCGGTCAGTTCGCGGGCGAAACCGGTGATTTCCTCGGTGCGTCGATAAACACGATCGATGACCGAAAGCAGTTGCGACTCGGTGACGACCGCCAGCGCGATCTCGCGCCGGACCAGGCGGCAGATGTCGTCATAGACCTGGAGATCGGTCGGGTCGGCCAGCCCGACCTGGAGCATGCCATTTTCCTCGCCGAGGACGATGGCGCGGTATCGCCGTGCCTGGGCCTCGTTGAGCAGTTTGAGCAATTCGGGCTGCGGCTTGAAGCTGCGCAGGTCGAGGAAGGGAATCCGCAACTGGCGGGCCAGCGCCTGGGAGATACCTTCCTCGGTCACATAGCCACTATCGACGAAGATACGCCCGAGCTTCCGGCCGGTCGCCTTTTGCTGATCGAGAGCGAGCTTGAGTTGCTCGTCGGTCAGCAGGCCCTGCTGGATCAGCAAGTCACCGAGACGGATTTTTTGCGGGGGGGGCATCCCAACCTCCAAAACACCTTAAATTAATGCGCTAACAAATTGAACTTTCAGCTACAACCGGCACATTAGTCGTTTTTGAAGGGCGGAACAAGTCGCCGCATCGTGCAACAGCGTTCGTCGGTATTCCGACGTCCTGCCGCATGGCGTCGGGCATGCCCGATCAGCGGTGACGGCTGCCCGAACGATGCTGCTGCGTCCCACCCGGCTTGCCCGCCGGCTTTCTTGCCTGTCCACCACCGGGCTGCTGCGGCTTGCGGGCGCCGCGCGGCGGTTGCACCGGCCGCGGCGCGGCATGCGCCGACTGTTCGAAGCCGGGAATGACCTCACGGTCGAGCGTGCGCTTGATCAGGCGCTCGATATCGCGCAGGTTGCTGCGCTCATCGTGGCAAACCAGCGAAATCGCCTCACCTTCCATGCCGGCGCGACCGGTGCGGCCGATGCGGTGCACGTAGTCTTCCGGCACATTGGGCAGTTCGTAGTTAATGACATAGGGCAGCGCATCGATGTCGATGCCGCGCGCTGCGATGTCGGTAGCAACCAGGGCCACCAGCTTCCCGTCCTTGAATTCGCTCAAGGCACGGGTCCGTGCCCCCTGCGACTTGTCGCCGTGGATCGCCGCCGACTTGATGCCGGATTTTTCCAGCGTCCGGGCCAAGGCATCGGCGCCGTGCTTGGTGCGGGCGAAAACCAGCACCTGGTGCCAGCCGCGCGTGGCGAAAAGGTGGCAGAGCAGCTCCTTCTTCTTTTCGCGGTCGGTCTCGATGACCTTCTGCGTCACCGTCTCGGCTGCCGTGTTGCGCGGCGCAACGTCGACCGAGACCGGCTGGTGCAGCAGGCCGGCGGCCAGCTCGCGGATTTCCGGCGAGAAGGTGGCCGAGAACATCAGGTTCTGGCGTTCCTTGGGCAGCAGTGCGATGACCTTACGGATGTCGCGGATGAAACCCATGTCCAGCATGCGGTCGGCTTCGTCGAGGACGAATATCTCGATTTTCGACAAATCGACGGTCCGCTGCTGAACGTGGTCGAGCAGACGCCCAGGCGTCGCCACTAGGATATCGACGCCACGGCGCAGATTGGCGATCTGCGGATTGATGCCAACACCGCCGAAGACAGCCAGCGAGTTGATCGGCAGATGTTTGCCGTAAGTGCGCACGCTTTCCTCGACCTGGATGGCCAGTTCGCGGGTCGGTGTCAGGACCAGCACACGCGGCGTGCGGGCAACGCGGGTCAGGCGGTCGTTCGGACCGGAAGCCAGGCGATGCAGGATAGGCAGCGTGAAGCCGGCCGTCTTGCCGGTACCAGTCTGTGCCGTGGCCATCAGGTCGTGGCCAGCGAGCACGGCGGGAATGGCCTGCTGCTGGATGGGCGTCGGCGTGTCGTAGCCTTGTTCGGCGACGGCGCGCTGGATTTCGGCCTTGAGGCCGAGGTCGGAAAAATGCATGGGGAACTCCAAAAGCGAAACGCCCGGCCGGAGCCGGGCGCCGCTTCAATATCAGATCAGGGAAAGGCCGCGCTCGAGGTCGGCCTGCAGGTCTTCCACCGCTTCGAGGCCGACCGCAATGCGCAGCAGGCCCTCGCTGATGCCGGCCGCTGCCCGGGCTTCCGGGGAAATGCGGCCATGCGTGGTGGAGGCAGGATGGGTGATGGTGGTCTTGGTGTCGCCGAGATTGGCGGTAATGGAGAGCAGGTGGCAGTTGTCGACCACTTGCCAGGCCTGTTCGCGCGCGCCTTTGACTTCGAAAGAGACGATAGCGCCGCCGCTCTTCTGCTGGGTTTTGGCCAGTTCGTACTGCGGATGCGACGGCAGGCCGGGGTAGAAAACACGCGCCACTTTCGGGTGGGCTTCGAGCCAGGCGGCCAGCCTGGCGGCACCGGCGGCCTGCTCCTCGATGCGGATTTTCAGGGTTTCGAGACCCTTGAGCAGCACCCAGGCATTGAAGGCCGACAGGGTCGGTCCGGCCGTGCGCAGGTATTTGAAAACCTCTTCGGTGAGACTCTTCGGCCCGCAGACGGCACCGCCAAGGACACGGCCCTGGCCATCGATGTACTTGGTCGCCGAATGGATCACCAGGTCGGCGCCCAGTTCGAGCGGCTTTTGCAGGATGGGCGTGCAGAAGCAGTTGTCGACTGCGACCAGGATGCCCTTGGCGTGGGCGATGGCCGCCAGCTTGCGGATATCGGCGATCTCGGTCAGCGGGTTGGAGGGCGTTTCCAGGAAGAACAACTTGGTTTCCGGCCGGATCGCCGCTTCCCACGCCGCCGGATCGGTATGCGACACGAAGGTCGTCGTGATGCCGGTACGCGACAGGATGTTGTTGAACAACTGCACCGTGGCGCCAAACAGGCTATTCGAGGCGACGATGTGATCACCTTGCTTGAGGTGCGCCAGCACGGCCGCCATGATCGCCGACATGCCGCTCGCCGTGGCGACGCAGTCTTCGGCCCCTTCAAGGGCAGCGAGACGCTCCTCGAACATGGTCACGGTCGGATTCGAAAAGCGGGCGTAGACATTCCCGTCTTCTTCGCCGGAGAAGCGCTTGGCCGCCTGCGCCGCACTCTTGAAGACGAAGCTGGAGGTGAGGTACATCGCCTCGGAGTGCTCGCCAAACTGGCTACGCTCCTGCCCGGCACGAACGGCCAGGGTTTCCGGGCGGTAGTTGGGTGTTTCCGCCATCTCAGTCCTGCCCGTCCGCCAGACCAAGCACCAGTTGCTGCGACGCCTTGCCGTCGCCATCCTCGTCGTTCTTGGCCGACTTGCCGCCACCGCGCTTGCCCTCGACGGCATCGAGGTAGTAGCTGTCGATGTCACCGGTGATGTAGCAACCGTCGAAGCAGGAGGCATCGAACACGGTCAGGTCGGAACGCAGGTTGGTAATCGATTGCTTCAAGGCCTCGATGTCCTGATAGACCAGCGCATCGGCCCCGATCTCAGCAGCGATCTGGGCATCGGTCCGACCGGTGGCGATCAACTCGGCACGGGTCGGCATGTCGATGCCGTAGACATTGGGGAAGCGCACCGGTGGCGCGGCGGAAGCAAAATAGACCTTGACCGCGCCAGCGGCCCGGGCCATTTCGACGATCTCATGGCTGGTCGTGCCGCGTACGATGGAATCGTCGACGAGCAGCACCCGCTTGCCCTTGAACTCCTGGCCGACGGTGTTCAGTTTCTGGCGCACCGACTTCTTGCGCATGGCCTGCCCGGGCATGATGAAGGTGCGACCGACATAGCGGTTCTTGACGAAGCCCTCGCGGAACGGAATGCCGAGCGCCTGGGCCAGTTGCATGGCGGACGGACGACTGGAGTCGGGAATCGGGATCACGACATCGATTTCCTCGACCGGGATTTCCTTCTTGACCTTCTCGGCCAGCAACTCGCCCATGGCCAGGCGGGCTTCATAGACGGACACGCCGTCGATCACCGTATCCGGGCGGGCAAGATAGACGTATTCGAAGATGCACGGGGCGTACATCGGCTGCTGCGCACACTGGCGGGCGTGCAACTGATGGTTGAGATCGATGAAAATGGCCTCGCCCGGCTCGATATCGCGCACCATCTGGAAGCCCAGCGTATCGAGGGCGACCGACTCCGAGGAAACCAGGTATTCCATGCCTTCCGGCGTCTCGTTCTGGCCATAGACCAGCGGACGAATGCCGTGTGGATCGCGGAAGGCGAGCAGCCCGTAACCGGCGATCAACACGACGACAGCATAGGCGCCACGACAACGGCGATGGACGCCTGCCACCGCCTGGAAAATACTCTCCACGTCCAGCTCATAGCCATGTACTGCCGACTGCAGTTCGTGCGCCAGCACGTTGAGCAGGACTTCCGAATCGGAATTGGTATTGATGTGCCGGCGATCCATGCGGAACATCTCTTCCTTGAGCTGCTCGGCATTGGTCAGGTTGCCGTTGTGGCCGAGCACCAGGCCGAACGGCGAATTGACGTAGAAGGGCTGCGCTTCGGCGAAGTTGTAGGCCGATCCGGCGGTCGGGTAGCGGACATGGCCGATGCCCCAGTTGCCAGGCAAGGCCCGCATGTTGCGGGTACGGAAGACGTCGCGCACGAGGCCGGGGCCTTTGTGCAGGTGGAAGGTATTGCCCTCCGCCGTGGCGATGCCTGCCGCATCCTGGCCACGGTGCTGAAGCACCATGAGGCCGTCGTAAAGCAACTGGTTGACCGGCGAAGTTGCCATCACGCCAAGAATCCCGCACATAGTCTTTTCCTGCCTAGCTGAATCGAATTCGTTTTGCCAAATCGTCCGGCAACCACTGCCGGGCAACCATAACGGCTGTTTCCAACGGCGGCGACAGTGTCGCCTCCTTCCACCACGTCTGCTTCGGCGCTGCGGTCATGCCGCCCAGGCCGACCAGCAGCATGACGATCAAAAGTCCGCGCGCCAGTCCGAAGACCATGCCGAGCAGGCGGTCCGAGACGCTCAACCCGAGCGCCTTGACCATGCTGCGCACCGCCATCCGAAGCAGCGACATCACCACCAGCACCCCGACGAAGATCAGGACACAGCCGGCCAGCATGCGGATCGCCGGATCAGCGATGCCGGCGAAGACGCCCTGCCCAACCGAACCGCCGAACTCGATGGCGGCAAAAATACCGACCACCCACGCCAACAGGGAGATGATCTCGCCAACCACGCCACGCCACAAGCCGAATGCCAGGGAAAGGCCGACCACGCCGATCACGACATAATCAAAAACCGTCATTACTTCGCCGAGACAACCCCGGACACTCCAATTTTCTGCATCTTTTCCAGCGCCTTCTCGGCTGCCTCGCGGCTGGGGAAAGGTCCGGCCCGAACGCGGGTTTTCTTGCCCTGCGGCGTATCGAGCGGTTCGCTGTAGGTCTTGATGCCCTGCTCGCCGAGCTTGGCCTTGATATTCTTGACGTTCGCCTCGTTGGCGAAGGCGCCGATCAGGACGAGGTATTCACCGGTTTTCGCGACCGGCTTGGCCTCGGCGGGTTTGCTGTCGGCCGGTTGTCCGGCGAGGAGGGCCGCGGCACGCTTGGCGTCATCATTGCGAGGTGCCGGCTTCTCGGTCGGCTTTTCCTGCGCCTTGGCAGCGGGTTTCTCGACCGGTTTTTCAGGCGGCTTCTCTGGTTTGGCGAGCGGTTTCTCTGGTGCCTTTTCGGAAGGTTTGTCCTTGGTCACCTCGACGACACGCGCCGTCGGCTTTACCTCGGGTTCCGCCGGTTTTGTCTCCGGGACCGCGATTGGCAGCAAATCCGCCGGCTTCTCCGCAGGCCTCACTGGCGGCGCCTCGGCAAAGCGAGGCGCGAAGGGCTTTTCGTCCTGACCGGGAATGCGGATTTCGACATCCTGTACGACTTGCCGTGGTTCGTTGTCCATCACCATGGGCAAGACGACGGCTACGACCGAAACGAAGGCGACGGCACCGACCAGGCGGCGGCGGGCGCGCTTCTTGAGTTGCAGCTGAACGTCGTTTTCTTCCATGAGCTAGGGTTTCTTGCCGAGCGCTTCGAGCGCACCAGCCACCGTATAGAACGAACCAAAGGCGGCGATTCTATCACTTTCGGTCGCGCCCCCCTTGGCCGCCTGCATTGCTACAACCGGAGAGGGATAGCAGACGACCACGCCACCCAGGCCGGCTCCGACGATGATGCCGGCCAACGTTTCGGCGCTCGTGCCACGCGGGCCGTCCAAGGTCGCAACATGCCAGACGTCAATCTTGCCCTTGAGCGGCTGCAGGGTGCCGACGAAATCCTTGTCGGCGAGCATGCCGACCACAGCGAGCGTACGGTCGAAAAAGCCCATGCCCGAAAGATTGTCGGCCAGCACCTTCACGGCCTGGGGATTATGGCCGACATCAAGCACGATGGCCGGTTTGCCGGGAACGACTTGAAAACGACCAGCCAACTCGGTTTCGATCAGGCCCGGACGAATTGCCTGCATGGTCACCGGCAGACGGTCGCCGATCGCTTCGAGCGCAGCCAGGGCGACGCTGGCGTTGAGCAGTTGCGTCGGACCGCGCAGACCCGGATAGGCCAATGCCCGCTTCTGGAGACGCTCGCCGGAGCGGCACCACCAGCGCCATTGCAAGCGGTTTTCGTTGGTTTCCGCCGCCGGTCGTTCGAAACCGAAGTCGCGGCCGAGCAGACGCAGATCGGCGCCGATCGCCGCCGCGTGGTCCAGTAGGCGTTGCGGCGGATTGGGGTCGGCGCACAAGGCCGGCTTGCCGGCACGGAAAATGCCGGCTTTCTCGAAGCCGATGCTCTCGCGATCCGGGCCCAGCCAGTCGGTGTGGTCAAGCGCAACGGTCGTGACGATGGCGACATCGGGCTCGTAGACATTCACCGCATCGAGGCGCCCGCCGAGGCCAACCTCCAGGATAGCCGCCTCGACACCCGCCGCAGCGAAAACCTCCCAGGCGGCCAGGGTGCCAAATTCGAAATAGGTCAGCGCAACATCGCCGGCCCGGCGACGCGCTGCCTCGACCCGTTCGAAGGCCGCGCACAGCGCATCGTCGGCGACCGGAACGCCATTCAGGCGAACCCGTTCGTTATAGGCCAGCAAATGCGGCGAGGTATAGCACCCGACCTTGTAGCCGGCGCGATCGATGATGTTCGCCAGGTAGGCGCAGGTCGAGCCCTTGCCGTTGGTGCCACCGACGATGATCACCGGGCAATGCTGGGCCTGACCCAGCGCATCCTTCACCAGGCGGATGCGATCAAGACCCAGTTCGATACCAGCCTGGCCCTTGGGATGGAGGCCTTCGAGGTGGGCCAGCCAGTTTTGGAGAGTCATTCGTTACCGTTTTAGCTGTTGCTAGTCATTAACTGCCAGTTGCTCGCCCTTAGCCAATAACTAACGACTGACAACCGGAACAACCCGCCGACGTCAGGCGGCAGCTGGCAGCTTCTGCAACAAGGCGAGCGTGCGCGCAACCTGTTCGCGGAGCTGGCGGCGGTCGACGATCATGTCGATGGCGCCCTTTTCGAGCAGGAATTCGGAACGCTGGAAGCCTTCCGGCAGTTTTTCGCGCACCGTCTGTTCGATGACGCGCGGGCCGGCAAAGCCGATCAGGGCGTTCGGCTCGGCGATCACGACATCGCCGACAAAGGCGAAGGAGGCGGAAACGCCGCCCATGGTCGGATCGGTAAGAATCGAGATGAAGGGCTGGCCGGCTTCCGAGAGCTTGGTCAGCGCGGCCGTCGTCTTCGCCATCTGCATCAACGAGAAGAGACCTTCCTGCATGCGCGCGCCGCCCGAGGCGGTCACGCAGATAAAGGGCATCTTCTGCTCAACCGCGACCTGTACGCCGCGCACGAAACGCTCGCCGAGCACAGAGCCCATCGAGCCGCCCATGAAGTCGAACTCGAAGGCGGCAGCGACTACCGGCATGGTCTTGATGGCGCCCTGCAGGACGACCAGGGAATCGCTTTCGCCGGTGGCTTCGTTGGCCTCCATCAGGCGCTCCGGATACTTCTTGGAGTCCTTGAACTTTAGACTATCAACCGGCACCACCTCGGCACCGATCTCGAAACGGCCTTCGGCATCGAGCAACAGGTCGAGCCGCTGGCGGGAATCGAGCCGGTTGTGATGGCCGCACTTCGGGCAAACCTGGAGATTGTTGTCGAGGTCGGTCGCATAAAGCACCGCCTCGCAGGAGGGGCACTTGCTCCAAAGGCCTTCGGGCAGCGCACCACGGCGCTGGGCACCCTGTTCGCGCTTGATCTTGGGGGGCAGGAGCTTGGTCAACCAACTCATTTTTTCACCTCATCTACACCACGACGAATATCCGCCACCAAGGTCTTGACGTTGGCACAGGCGGTTTCGGTCGTGGATTTTTCGATTTCTTCAATAATGCGGCTGCCGACAACGACGGCATCGGCAAAGGCAGCGATACGCGACGCCGTGGCGGCATCGCGGATGCCGAAACCGACGCCGACGGGCAGGCCGGTTTTTTCGCGAATGGCCGGCAGGCGCTCGGCCACGGCTTCAACGTTAAGCGCGCCGGAACCGGTGACCCCGGCCAGCGAGACGTAATAGACGTAGCCACTGGCGATCTGCGCGACCTGGGCGATACGTTCCGGCGTCGAGGTCGGCGCCAGGAGGAATATCGGATCCATGCCGTGCGCCTTCATTGCGGCACCGAAGGCATTGGCCTCCTCGGGCGGATAATCGACCACCAGAACGCCGTCAACGCCTGACTGGGCTGCCTTTTCGGCAAACTTGCCGAGACCCATCGCCTCGATCGGATTGGCGTAGCCCATGAGTACGACCGGCGTCCGGTCATCGACGACGCGGAAGGCACTGACCAACTGCAGCACCTTGCGCAAGGTCATGCCGCGTGCCAGGGCGCGCTCGGAAGCGCGCTGGATGGTCGGGCCATCGGCCATCGGGTCGGAAAACGGAACGCCCAGTTCGATGACATCCGCCCCGGCCTCGACCAGCGCCTGCATCAGCGGCACGGTCAGCTCGCCGGCGGGGTCGCCGGCCGTGATGAAAGGAATCAGCGCCTTGCGGCCTTCGGCATTGAGCCGGTCGAATGCGTTCTTTATGCGCGACATCAGAAAACAATCCCGGATTTCTCGGCCACGGTGTGCATGTCCTTGTCACCCCGGCCGGAGAGGTTGACCAGCAGAATCTTGTCCTTGCCCATCGTCGGCGCGAGTTTCATGGCGTAAGCCAAGGCATGGCTCGACTCCAGGGCCGGGATGATGCCTTCGAGGCGGCAGAGATCGTGGAAAGCCTTGAGCGCCTCGTCGTCGCTGATCGGCTGGTACTCGGCACGGCCGAGATCCTTGAGCCAGGCGTGTTCCGGGCCGACGCCGGGGTAGTCGAGACCGGCCGACACGGAATGGGTCTCGATGATCTGTCCATCCTCGTCCTGCAACAGGTAGGTGCGGTTGCCATGCAGCACGCCGGGCACGCCGGCGGTCAGCGAGGCCGCATGCTGGCCGGTTTCGATGCCCGAACCCGCCGCTTCGACGCCGATCAGGCGAACGCCTTCGACATTGATGTAGGGATAGAAAATCCCCATCGCATTGGAGCCACCACCGACCGCGGCGATCACCGCATCGGGCTGGCGCCCCGCCATTTCGGGCATCTGTTCCAGGCACTCCTCGCCGATGATCTTCTGGAAGTCGCGCACCAGCATGGGATACGGGTGCGGACCGGCGACGGTGCCGATGATGTAGAAGGTGTTGTGGATATTGGTAACCCAGTCGCGCATCGCCTCGTTGAGCGCATCCTTGAGGGTCTTCGAACCGCTTTCCACGGGCACGACGGTGGCACCAAGCAGCTTCATGCGATAGACGTTGGCGGCCTGGCGGCGCACATCCTCGCTACCCATGTAGACGACGCACTCCATGCCGTAGCGGGCGGCGACGGTGGCGGTGGCGACGCCGTGCTGGCCGGCACCGGTCTCGGCGATGACGCGCGGCTTGCCCATGCGCTTGGCGAGCATGGCCTGGCCAATGCAGTTATTCACCTTGTGGGCGCCGGTGTGATTGAGGTCTTCGCGCTTGAGGTAGATCTGGGCACCGCCCAGGATGTCCGACAGGCGCTTGGCGTGATAGATCGGCGACGGACGCCCGACGAAGTGTTTCAACTCGTATTCGTACTCGGCACGGAAGGCTGGATCGACCTGCGCCGCAGCATAGGCTGCTTTCAGTTCGTCGAGCGCACCGAACAAGGTCTCGGCGACGAATACACCGCCGTAGGGGCCGAAATGGCCTTTGGCGTCGGGGAAGTTATAGTCTTTCATCGGCTTTCCGTACGGCCGCGACGAAGGCGGCGATTTTCGAATGATCCTTGATGCCTTTGCTCGCTTCGACACCGGACGAGACATCGACCGCAACCGGACGGACACGTTCAATGGCCTCACCAACGTTATCCGCGGTCAAACCGCCGGAAAGCACCAGATACCCCGGCAGGTCCGGCGGAATCAGCGTCCAGTCGAAGACATGGCCGCCGCCGCCATATCCTTCGACAAAGGCATCCAGCAACAATCCCCGGGCATCGGGAAACGAGCGGGCGAATTCTACCAGATCGAGCCCCGGCCTCACCCGCGCCGCCCGCAGCCAGGGTCTTGAAAACTGACGGCAATAATCCGCCGTCTCGTCGCCATGGAACTGCAGCAGACTGATCGGCACGACATCGCAGACCGCACGGACGGCTTCCGGCGCTTCATTGACGAACAGGCCGACGATCTCGACGAAAGGCGGTACCCGCCGTGTCAGTTCTGCCGCCCGCTGCGGCGTGACATAGCGCGGACTGGGTGGATAAAAAACGAAACCCAGGGCATCGGCCCCAGCGGCAACCGCCGCATCGACATCCTCTTCGCGGGTCAGACCGCAGATCTTGATTCGGGTCATCTTAAAACCTCGTCGAGAAAATCATCCTCTGGATCGGGCAGCCCCCAATGCGCTTCGTAGATCGGACCACGAAAATACAGGCCATCGGGGGAAAAGGTTGGCGCTGCGAGCTTTCGGTCTTTCATGTCCAACAGTTCGTCGATCCAGTTTGACGAATGAACGCCTTTGCCGATCTGGACCAGACTGCCAACCAGATTGCGCACCATGTGATGCAGGAAGGCACTCGCTTCAAAGTCGAAGACGAGGAGATTGCCTCGCTGACGGACATCTGCCCGCCAAAGCGTCTTGACCGGGCTCTTGGCCTGGCAACCGGCAGCCCGGAAAGCGGAGAAGTCGTGTTCGCCCAGCAAGCGGGCAGCCGCAGCCTGCATGGCGGACAGGTCGAGAGCGCCGTGATACCAGCCCACGCGTCCGTGCCAGAGCCCCGGGCGCTGCGCCCGGTTGAGCAGCAGATAGCGATAGCGGCGGCCACGCGCGCTGAATCGAGCGTGAAATGCATCATCGACCGGCTGCGCCCAGCGTACCGCAACCCCCTCCGGCAAATGCGTATTAATGCCGCGCACCCAGGCCGTCAGCGGCCGTTCGACCGGCGTATCGAAATGCACGACCTGCTGACTGGCGTGCACACCAGCATCGGTGCGACCAGCACAGATCACGCCGACCCTTTCGCCAGCGATCTTGGCCAACGCCAGTTCCAATGCATCCTGTACGGTCTGTCCACCAGCCTGGCTTTGCCAGCCACGAAAAGGTGCCCCGAAATACTCGAGTCCGAGGGCAATTCTCATAGCTTCGCGATGACCAACAACAAGACCGGCCAGACCAAAAGCGCCAGCGTATCGAGCAAACGCCAGGATGGCAGTCTGACATGCAGGAGATCGGGACCATGCGAAGAGCCATCGGCTGCTGCAAGCATCTGGCGCCAGGCGCCCGGCTGCTGCGGCGACTGCAGATTGTCGAGGACAAGCGTCAGGCGGACTACCAGGCGGGCTGTATCGGCCCCCAGCTTTTGCAAGGGGCGCAAAAGCCCCCACAGTGCGCTAACCATCCCGTCCCGCCCGAGGTATGCAAACAAGGCAGCCAGACAGGCCAGCATGACGACGAGCCGCAAAGCCTGCAAATTGGCTTCGGTAATACCTTCGTAGGTCGGCGCCAGCATCAAATCCTGCCAGGCCTCGCCAGGCGTGTTGTAGGCGACGATCAGCCAGAGCGTCAGCAGGAGAAAGTGCGCACGCCGCAGATAACGCTGCCAGAAAATCCGGAACGAACGCAGATTACCCAGAACTGCCAGCAAGGCCAGCAGGAAGAGGCCTTTCAGCCCAAGGAAGGGAATGGCCAGCACCGTGACGAGCCAGACCAGCAAAGCCGAGGAAGGATGCAAACAAGACTCCCAAAATGCACACAGCCCCTTGCGGGGCCATGTGCCTGATCACAACGGAGGATTCTACTCGCCTATGCGGCCAAGAATCGTCTTCGCCTGCTCGACCAGATCAACCGAGCCTTCGCCAACCACTTCCTGCAGCAACTCGCGCGCCCCCTCCAGATCGCCCATTTCTTCATAGGCCTTGGCCAGATCAAGCTTGGTATTGACCTCTTCCCAGTGGGCATCGCGAGCCGGCGACTCGGCTGCTGCCGGCGCCGCTTCCGGCGACGCTGCCACATCGGTGGCTGACGTCTCCGTCACAGGTGCATCGGCCGTCGGCGGCGTGGTCAGATCGAGATTGATCGAACCAATGTCGAAATCGGTCGGCATCGGCTGGCCGAGGAAAACGGAATCGGTCAGGCTGACGTCGAACTCCAGGGAGTCGGCATCAAGCGCCGAGGTATTGACCTGGGTATCGACCAGCGTATCAACCAGCTTCGGATCATCATGATCTGCCATCTGGTCAAAGCCGTGAGCGACAACCATCGTCGCCAGGCCTTCGCCATCTTCCGAAACCGTATTGATCGAAGTTGCCGTTGCCGCCGAATCGAGCTCAAAATCGAAATCGACCGCTTCTTCATCGCGCGCAGCCGGTGCCGACGACTCAGGCGGCTCTTCACCGCCGACGAAAGTACTGATGCCGACATCGGCGGAGGAAGGCATGACCAAGGTGCCTTCAGGCGAAAAATCACGCCCGGCATCCGCGAACTCATCCACGACCGGCGCTTCGGCCACCGTATCCTGTACTGGTACATCAAGATCGAAGCTCAGGTCCGGCGCATCTTCCACCTTCAGAACATCGACCGGCTCGGCCTGCACGATGGTATCGCCGCCAAGGTCGAAGTCGAGCGCATCACCGAGGTCGGCCGGAAGCTCATCAGCCGGCGCAGCCTTCTCTTCGGACACTGGCGCAGGCGCCGCTTCATCGCTGGCGACTTCAGCTCCGAGATCGAAGTCGAGGCTGGTCAAATCAGCGGAAGGATCGAGTTCGGGCTCGGCTTCAACCGCAAGCGCCGCAGGCTCTTCCATCGACGGTTCGGCGCCCTTTTCCGGCAGTACCAGCGTATCGTTATCGAAGGCGACTTCGGCGATGGTCTGAACAGCAGGCTCAGGCTCGCTGGCCGCAGCCCCTCCCATCTCCGCCATCTGGGCCAGTGCACCTGCCGGCATGGTCAGCGTTGACTTGCCGATATCCTCCGGCCTGGCGACCATGGTCGCATTGGCATCGAATTCTGCAGCCTCAGACTTTTTGCCCGCCCCCGTGTAAAGCGGATTTTGTGGATCGAGGCTGGCACCGAGAGCGGCGACTTTTTCCCAATCCGCGCCGACGCCAGCCGTCTGCGCATACAACTCGCTGGCCAAAGTCTCGAATTGCTTAAGGCTACGACGGTTGGCGTAAATTTCAAGCAACTTGGCATGGATAGCGGTCCGATGCGGATCCTTTTGCAGGGCTTCCAGCAAGATTTCCTCAGCTTGCGTATCCCGGCCGTAGGCCATGTAGACGTCCGCTTCGGCAACCGGATCAACCTCGTCGGTATCGATCGTTCCCGGACCGGTCTGGCTGAAATCGCCAGTCTGCGGCGGCGTATTGCCGGTATCGACGCTCTGTCCGCCGGTCATGCGGAAGACCGAGTTAGGGCCAAGGCTGGAGGGACCAGGAGCCGTCGTCGTCATCTGCGAGGCACCACTGCTTGCGCGACGGCGCCGAACGACGAAATAGCCCCCAAGCAGGGCTAGCGCTGCAGCCCCACCGGCCAGCGGCAACGGATCCTCAAGCAGCCCATCCAGCAGCCCCGGCTCCTCCGGTGGCGGCGGAGGTGGTGCAAGCGGCTTCGGCGCAGGCGCAACCGGTTGCACCGGCGCGGGCGGCTCGACGGGCTTCGGCGGCTCCACCGGCTTCGGCTCTTCCACGACCTTGGGCGGAGGCGGCGGCTCAGCGGCCTTGACCGGCTCGGGCGGCTTCGGCGCTTCTACCGGCTTCGGCGGCTCAACCGGCTTTGCCTCTTCCTTTTTCGCTGCCGTCTGTTGCTGCAGTTCGGCAAGCTTTTGATTCTTCATTTCAACGAGTTTCTGCAACTCGGCGACATTCTTCTCAAGAATCGCGAGGCGATCCTGCGCTTCCTTGAGCGACTTATCCTTGGCAACGCGCTCCGCTTCCGCATCGGCCGCAGCCTTGGCAGAAGCAGCCCCCTTGGCAGTCTCGGTCGGCGACACCTTGACCTTGTCTTTGCTTTGCTCTGCGGGAGCCGCCTTTTCTTCAAGCTTGGCGGTAATCTTGCCCGAACTGGCCTGACCGCCGGCTTCTTCGCGAACAGGCGCCTGCGCCGTCGTCGCTGCGAGCTTTTGCCGATAGGCATTCCAGTCGGCTGCTTGGGCAACGTACACCTTTTTTGCCTCAGCCGGCGTGACTGCCTCGACTGCTTCCTTCTCCGGAATGTCGAGAATGGCCCCGGCCTTCAGACGATTGATGTTGCTGGCGACAAAGGCATCAGGATTCTTGCGGAACAGGCCGACCAGCATCTGCTCGAGTGAAACACCTTCGTGTTGCGTTTCCCCGGCAATCTTGCGCAAGGTGTCGCCCGGCTGGACGAGCCGAGTAGCCTCACCATTTTTCTTGGCTGGCTCCGACGCCACCTTGGGCGCACTAGCCGGACGCGGAGTCGCTTTGGCCGGAGCAGGAGCAACGCGCTCCTGCGGCACGCCGCCACCTTGAACTGTCTCAACGATCTTGGCATCGACAACCGGACGTGCAGCCAGCTTTGCCGCAACCTCGGGAGGATCGAGCAGGAAAGTATATTCGCGGACCAGACGACCGGTCGGCCAGTTCAACTCGACCAGGAAGTCGAGGAAAGGCTCATTGACCGGACGTGATGACGTTACTTTTACGACGCTTTGACCGTTCGCCTTTTTCTCGACGGCGAACCGCAGATCGAGCAGCGCGCTGGCGTAGTCGATGCCAGCTTGTCGGAAGGCGTCTTGCGGCGCGAGTTTCGCCGTCATACCAACCAGTTCGTCGCGATTGGCAGCGATATCGAGTTCGGCTCGTAACGGCTGGCCCAGGCCTGACATGACAGTCAGTTTGCCGAGCCCGGCCGCACCTGCGGCGAACGGGACAATAGTCAGACAGGAAGCCACCGCTACGGCAGCAGCCCGCTTTTTGAATTTGGAGCAATTCGTTTCGTTCACAGCGAAACCCTGAGCGTCGATTTTGGGACTTTCAAATTAACATCATGGACTTAGCAATGCAAGCTAAACCTGCTTCTCATTCATGCACTTTTGGCATATTCCCAACAAATAAAAAAACCGGGGTCGAAGCCCCGGTTTTTGCCAAAATCCTTAAAAATCAGGCGTCGAGCAAAATACGCAACATGCGGCGCAGCGGCTCGGCCGCCCCCCACAGCAACTGGTCGCCACAGGTGAAGGCCGCCAGGTATTCCGGGCCCATCGACATCTTGTGCAGGCGGCCAACCGGCACCGTCAGCGTGCCGGTAACGGCAGCCGGGGTCAGTTCGCGCTCGGAAATTTCGCGGTCATTCGGCACGACCTTGGCCCACTGGTTGGCCTTGGCCAGCATGTCGCTGATTTCATCGAGCGGCACATCTTTCTTGAGCTTGATGGTCAGCGCCTGGCTGTGGCAGCGCATGGCGCCGATGCGCACGCACAGGCCATCGATGGGAATCGAACCAGCAGTACGGAATGCCGGTTTGCCAAGAATCTTGTTGCACTCGGCGCCGCCCTTCCACTCTTCCTTCGACTGGCCATTCTCGTAAGGCACGTCGATCCAGGGGATCAGCGAACCGGCGAGCGGCGTGTTGCGGAAGTTTTTCTTCGGGAAGCTGTCGGAACGGATCGTTTCGGCAACCTTGCGATCGATGTCGAGGATTGCCGAAGCCGGATCGGCCAGCAGATCCTTGACGGAGTCGTGGATGACGCCCATCTGCGAGATCAGTTCGCGCATGTTCTGCGCACCGGCGCCGGAAGCAGCCTGGTAGGTCATCGAAGTCGCCCACTCGACAAGGTCGTTCTGGAACAGGCCGCCGAGGCCCATCAGCATCAGCGACACGGTGCAGTTGCCACCGATCCAGTTCTTGCCGCCCTTGACCAGGGAATCCTTGATCACGTTCATGTTGACCGGGTCGAGGATGATCACGGCGTCGTCGGCCATGCGCAATGCCGAGGCGGCGTCGATCCAGTGGCCGTTCCAACCGGTGGCGCGCAGCTGCGGAAAGACTTCCTTGGTGTAGTCGCCGCCCTGGCAGGTGATGATGATTTCACAAGCCTTCAGCGCCGCGATGTCGGATGCGTTCTGCAGCGGCAGCGAAGCCTCCTTGCCACCAAAGGACGGTGCCTTGCCGCCGGCGGCGGACGTCGAAAAATAAACCGGATCGATATGGGCGAAATCGCCCTCTTCGACCATGCGCTGCATCAGCACGGAACCGACCATGCCACGCCAACCGACCAGACCAACCTTCTTCATGACTTTCTCTCCGAATTTTAAGCTTTGTTCAACGCACGAATGCGCCTTTCGGTTTACCCCAGGGCCGCCAGCACGGCGTCGCCCATTTCCTTCGTGCCGACCTTGTTGGTGCCGCGCTCGTAGATGTCGCCGGTGCGATAGCCTTGGGCGAGCACCTTTTTGACCGCATTCTCGACGCGCAGTGCCTGCTCTTCCAGGCCGAAGGTGTAGCGCAGCATCATCGCGGCCGACAGGATGGTGGCCAGCGGATTGGCCACGCCCTGGCCGGCGATGTCCGGGGCCGAACCGTGCGA
>JAEUOD010000169.1 GCA_016791065.1 Dechloromonas sp.
GGTCGGCGCCGGCATCATCACCGCCCTGCCGCTGATGGCTTTCGCGGCCGCGACGCAACGCCTCGATCTGGCGACGGTCGGCATGCTGATGTACATCAATCCCACCATGCAATTCCTCACCGCTATCTGGATTTTCGGGGAACCGATGCAGAACGAACGCCTGGTCAGTTTCGCCCTGATCTGGATCGGTCTTTTCGTATTCAGCTGGAGCATGTGGCAGAAGTACCGCCAGCCAGCGACAGGGCACGTGAAATAGCTATCGAAAGCATTCCCGCCGCCCCATTCGACTATTACAATCGGCATAAAAATCAGTCAGGGAGAGACAACGATGCGCATCCTGAAATGCTGCTTCCTCGCGGCGACGACCTTGTTCGCCAGCTTTGCCGTCCAGGCTGAAAATGGCGTCACCGACCAGAGCATCGTCATCGGCCAGTCGGCCGCGCTGAGCGGCCCGGCCCAGGGTCTCGGCCTTGAGCTGCGCAGCGGCGCCAAGCTGCATTTCGATCAGGTAAATGCCGCCGGCGGCATTCATGGCCGCAAGATCCAGCTCGAATCGCTCGATGACGGCTACGAGCCCGACAAGGCCGCCGCCAATACGAAAACCCTGATCCGCGATGCCAAGGCCTTCGCGCTCTTCGGCTACATCGGCACGCCGACCACCCAGGCCGCGCTGCCGCTCGTCACCGAGGCGCGCATCCCCTTCATCGGCGCTTTCACCGGCGCCCAGCTGTTGCGCGATCCGTTCAACAAGTACGTGTTCAACATCCGCGCCAGCTATTTCGACGAAACCGAAAAGATTGCCGAACACCTGACCACGGTTGGTGTCACGAAAATCGCCGTGCTCTACCAGAACGATGCCTACGGCAAGGCCGGCCTCGCCGGCATGGAGCGCGCGCTGGAGAAACGCAAGCTGAGGCCGCTGATCACCGCCACCGTCGAGCGCAATAGCACCGACGTCGAGGCTGCCGTCAAGGCGATCAGCGCCGCCAAGCCCGACGCCGTGCTCGTCGTCAGCGCCTACAAGTCGGTCGCCGCCTTCGTCATGGCGATGAAGAAGCAGGGCAGCGCCGCCGTCATCCACAACCTCTCCTTCGTCGGCAGTGTCCCGCTCGCCAAGGAACTCGGTGCCAACGGCGTCGGCGTCCATATCGCCCAGGTCGTGCCCTTCCCGTGGAGCGCCACGCTGCCGGTAACCCGTGAATACCAGGAGCTGGTCAAGAAGGCCGGCCGCAGCGACTACTCCTTCACCGAACTCGAAGGCTACATCGCCGCCCGCGTGCTGGTCGAAGGCCTGCGCCGCGCCGGCAAGGATCTCAGTCGAGACAAGCTGATCAGCGCATTGGAGACGATGACGCGCACCGACATCGGCGGCTTCGCGATCAATTTCTCGACGAGCAACCACAACGGTTCGAATTTCGTCGATCTCAGCATCATCGGCAACGGCGGCAAGTTCCTGCACTGATCGCTGCACCGGCCCCAAGGCCGGTGCAGGAGGTGCCGCGCATCCGTTATTGTCCCGCCGATGTCCCGCCTGCTCATCTACGTCATCGTCTTCATCGAAGGTTTCTGCTCGCTCGGCGCCGAAATCATCGCGCTGCGGCGTCTCGTCCCGCACATCGGCAGTTCCATCGTCGTCACCGCACCGACCATCGGCTTTTTCCTGCTCGCGCTGGCCCTGGGCTATGCCTCGGGAGCCCGGGTGGACATCGACTACCAGCGCATCGTCGCCCGCAACTTCCTGATTTCGGCCGCCCTGGCTGGCCTCGGCCTGGCTGGCATCACCATCGACGGCCTGTTCGCCCACCTGCAACCGGCGACCTTCGCCTACCTCTGCTTCATCGGCGGCATCCTCTGCCCCCTGGCCTGGCTGCTCGGCCAGACCGTGCCCATCCTGACCAACCTGATGCAGAACACACGTACCGGCGAAGCGAGCGGCATGGCGCTCTACTGGTCGACGCTGGGTTCCTTTCTCGGTTCGCTGAGCCTGTCGCTCGGCGTCATGCAATGGTTCGGTGTCTGGGCGGCCGTTCTCGCCTGCACCGCCGGCCTGCTGCTCGGCGCGCTGCTGCTCGCCGGACGCAACCTGAAAACTGCCTCGCTCGCGCTTGCGCTTGGCATGTTCTCAGTCGCTGCCAATCTCCAGCACGAGGTCACCGCCGAAACTGCCTACGCCGAATACATCGTCGGCCCGGCCGACCTGCCGGCCCAGACTGATCCGCGCGCCTTCTGGGTGAACAAATCGACCGCCTCGCTGATCGACGATTCCGAGCCGCCCAACTACACGCGTTATATCCGGCACCTGCGCCAGATCCTGCTCGACGAGCTCGGTTTCAAGGATCGGGAAATCCTCGTTCTCGGTGCCGGCGGCTTCACGCTGTCGCACCGCGAACCGCTCAATCGCTATACCTATGTCGATATCGATCCGGCGATCCGTGCCATAGCCGAGCGGCACTTCCTGCGCGAACCGGCCCGCGGCGAATTCATCGCCGACGATGCCCGCCGCTTCATCGCCACCAGCGAACGCCGCTTCGATGCCGTCGTGGTCGATGTCTACAGCTCCCACACCTCGATCCCGAGCCACCTCGTCACCCGCGAATTCTGGGCCGGCACACGCCGGGTCATGAAACCGGACGGCATCCTGCTCGCCAACCTGATCCTCGACGGCAAGCTGGAATCGCCCTACGCGCGCAATTTGCTCGCCACCATCGAGAGCGTCTATGGTCGCTGTGCAGTCGATGTGCTGCACAAGGGAAAGCCGCTCGCCAACGTCGAAATCGCCTGTTTCGCCAGCAGCAACCCGCAACCCACAGGCATCTACATCGACGAGAAAAACCGGGCCGATCTTGATCGCGCCCGCTAAATCGAGCTAGCTCGGCGCGGCTGTTGCCGGGCGACATCGACCGGGCCGTACCGGCTGCGACATAATGTCGCACGCATGAATCAACCCCAAAAAAAACGCCCTCCCTGAGTTAGGCTTGCGCGTTTTCCGGGGGACCTGCGCTGACTGGCGCACGCCCTTTATCGATTTCCGTCCATGATTCCTGCTCTGTTTCGGCTGCGCTCCGTCACCACGCCTTTCGCATGGCAGCGCCACCTCACTGTCCTTGTCTGGTTTGCTGCGCTTGGGTTTTGCGCTTGGGTCGTCACCGATCTGTTCTGGCGCCTGGCCGCACCGCGTCCGTCCATGTCCATTGCCGTCGGTGAAAGCGATCCGGCGAAGGCCGTCGGGCTCATAGGCGAGCGACGCCTGTTCGGTGCGTCTGGTACTGCCCCAGGCACGGAAGATGGCGGGCATATCGTGCTCTTCGGCGCCGTGACGGGCGATGAGCGACATCCCGGCTTCGCCATCCTGTCCATCGATGGCGGGCCGGCGAAGGACGTGGTGATCGGCCAGGAATTGGCGCCCGGCCTGGTGCTGTCGCGCATCGGCCCGGACCGTATCGAGCTCTCCGGTGCCAGTGGAACGCGCAGCGTATTGCTGCAGACCATGCGCACAGGGAGCGATGTCGTGACCACACATCCACGGGCCGTGCTCCCCGCTGCCGGGACGACGCCGGCAATCGCAACAGACCCAAGCAGGAGCGTCGAATAGGCAATGGCAAGCGCAAGCATGCGGATCAACAGGATATGAACGGCTCGAAGAAAACGCACTCGTGGAAGCGCAGTGGACATGCGCTGGCATTCGCCCTGGCCTTGTCGCACGCGCTTCTCGCCGGAGCGGAAAGCACCGCCGGGGAGCCGGTCTCCCTGAATTTCGTCAATGCCGATATCGGCGCGGTGATCCAGGCGATCAGCAGGATTTCGGGGCGCAATTTCGTGGTCGATCCGCGCGTGAAAGGCACGATCAACATCGTCACCACGACGCCGGTACCGCCGGCGATGAGTTATTCGATCCTGAGTTCGGCGCTACGCCTGCAGGGATATGCAGTGGTCGAGTCGAAAGGCGTTACTCAGGTCGTACCCGAGGCCGATGCCAAGCTGCATGCCGGCCCGGTCGTCGGCAAGGGACGGCGTGAGACCGAAGACAACCGGCTGGTCACCCAGGTCTTCATGCTCAAGCATGAGTCGGCGGCGCAGGTCGTGCCGGTGATCCGGCCGCTGGTCGCGCCCAACAATACCGTCGCTGCCTATCCCGGCAACAACTCGGTGGTGGTCACCGACTATGCCGAGAACGTGCGCCGCATCGGCCAGATCATCGAATCGATCGACGTACCGCAGGATGGCGTGCGGGTCTTTCCGCTCTCGCATGCCTCGGCCATCGATATCGCCGCGACCATCAATCGCCTGATGAACGAAGGGGGCGGCACCCAGGATGCCAGCCAGCGCGTCTCGATCGTCGCCGACAACCGCAGCAACAGCCTGCTCGTGCGCTCCGACAACCTGTCGCGGATCGCCGCTGTCCGCCAGCTGGTGACCTCGCTCGATGCGCCCGGAGCGCTCGGCAACATCCATGTCGTCTATCTCAAGAACGCCGAGGCGGTCAAAGTTGCGCAAACGCTGCGCGCCGTGCTTTCCGGGGACAGCAGCGCGCTGCCGACCGGCGGCACGAGCACGCCCTTCTCCGGCGCACCGACCGGCAGCACCGCCCCGATGTCGGCGCCCCCCCAGCCGTCCGCCAGTGCCGGCACAGGCCAACAAGCCAACGGCAGCGGGATGATCCAGGCCGATGCGATGACCAATTCCCTGATCATCACGGCGCCCGAACCGATCTACAACAACCTGCGACGCGCCATCGACCAGCTCGACCGGCGCCGCGCCCAGGTCTACGTCGAGGCGCTAATCACCGAAATCAGTGCCGAGACGGCGGCCGAATACGGCATCCAGTGGCAGGCTGGCAAACTCAGCAATTCGAACAGCGCCGCGGCCGGCACCAACTTCGGCATCGGCGGTGCCAACATCCAGAACGTTGCCAGCGGTGCCGCTTCCCCGGCTTCAGGCCTCAACCTGATCCTCGGCGGCGGCACGGTCAGCGTGCTCGGCAAGGAAATCCTCGACCTCAACATGCTGGCCCGCCTGCTGCGCACGGACACGCGGGCCAATATCCTCTCGACGCCGAACCTGATCACGCTCGACAATGAGGAAGCCAAGATGGTGGTCGGCCAGAACCTGCCCTTCGTCACCGGCCAATACACCAATACCGGCGCGGTATCGACCGTGACCAATCCTTTCCAGACCATCGAACGCAAGGACGTCGGCCTGACCTTGAAGGTCAAGCCCCAGATCTCCGAGAGCGGCACCGTGCGTCTGCAGATCTACCAGGAAGCCTCCTCGGTGGTCGGCACCAGCACCGCCAATGCCAACGGCCCGACCACCAACAAGCGTTCGATCGAATCGACGGTGCTGGTCGACGACGGCGCCATCATCGCCCTTGGCGGCCTGATCGAGGACAGCTACAACGCCGGCTCCGAGCGCGTCCCCTTCCTCGGCGACATCCCCTACGTCGGTGCCCTGTTCCGCTACGACAGCCGCAAGCGCAGCAAGACCAACCTCATCGTCTTCCTGCGCCCGGTCATCTTGCGCGACGGCGCCAGCGCACAGGGCATCGCCGATGCGCGCTACGACTACATCATCGGCCAGCAGCGCCAGACCGACCGGCCGCAAGCCCTGATGCGCGGCGAAGCGCCATTCCCCGAATTGCCGCCGCGCGACACCCCGCCGCCGGCGCTACCCTATTACCTGCCGGCGGGGGCCGAAGCGCCGGTGTCCGACGTAACCCTGCGCAAGAGCGACCGGCTCTGGCAATGAAGGTCGAGCCGGCGATTCCTTATGCCTTCGCGCGCCAGCACGGCGTGCTGGTTGTCGATGAGGGCGAGGCGCGGCGGCTGCTGCTGCGCGTCGGCAGCGACCCGCTGGTACTGGCCGAGGTCCGCCGCCGCCTCGGCCGCTTTGTCGCGATCGAGAACATCGCCCCGAGCGAGTTCGAGGCCCGCCTGGCAGCGGCCTACACCAGCCACGACGACAATGCCGCGGCAGTGGTCGCCGATGTCGGCCAGGAAATCGACCTGACGCAACTGATCAGCGAACTGCCTGCCGTCGAGGATCTGCTCGACAGCCAGGACGACGCCCCGATCATCCGCATGATCAACGCGCTGCTGACGCAGGCGGTACGGCAGGCAGCCAGCGACATCCACGTCGAGCCCTACGAGACCCATTCGCTCGTCCGCTTCCGGCGCGACGGCGTGCTGCTTGACGTCGCCCGGCCGCACCGCGCCCTGCATGCCGCGATGGCCTCGCGCATCAAGATCATGGCCAATCTCGACATCGCCGAAAAGCGGCTGCCCCAGGACGGACGCATCGCCCTGCGCCTGGCCGGACGGACGGTCGATGTGCGTCTCTCCACCCTGCCGACCATGCACGGCGAGCGCATCGTCATGCGCCTGCTCGACAAGGCCGGCGGGCAGCGTGGCCTCGATGGCCTGGGCATGGCGGACGACACCAGTGCAGGCTTTGCCGCCCTCTTGCGCCAGACGCACGGCATCGTGCTGGTCACCGGACCAACCGGTTCAGGCAAGAGCACCACACTGTATGCCGCGCTGCAGACCATGGATGCCGCGACGCGCAACATCGTCACGGTCGAGGATCCGGTCGAATACGACCTGCCCGGCATCGGCCAGATCCAGGTCAATCCACGCATCGACCTGAGCTTCGCCCGGGCCCTGCGCGCCATCCTGCGCCAGGACCCCGACGTCATCATGATCGGCGAAATCCGCGATCTCGAAACCGCGCAGATCGCCGTCCAGGCCAGCCTGACCGGCCACCTCGTGCTGGCCACGCTGCATACCAACGATGCGGCTTCGGCGGTCACGCGCCTGATCGACATGGGGGTCGAGCCCTTCCTGCTCGCCTCGACCCTGCGCGGCGTACTCGCCCAGCGCCTGGTCCGGCGCCTGTGTCCGGCCTGCCGGCAAGCAGCCGGTTCAGTCGCGCTAGCCGGACTGGAGACGGCCGGTTTTTCGGCGGCCGGTTGCCCTGCTTGCGCCCATACCGGCTACGCCGGCCGCACCGGCATCTACGAATTGATCACCCTTGACGACGGTTTGCGCGAACGGATTCATGCCGGTGCCGACGAATCGGCCCTGCGCGACCGTGCCCGCACCCTGGGCGCACGCAGCCTGCGCGACGACGGCCTGCGCCTGGTCGCCGCTGGCGTCACCGCAGCCGAGGAATTGCTGCGCGTCACGCATGACTGAGCGGCACTGAACAATGACGGCCTTTCGCTACCGCGCCCTCGATGCCGCCGGACAGGAGACGACCGGCGTACTGGAAGCCGACAGCGGCCGGGCGGCACGTACCCTGCTCCGCCAGCGCGGCATCTATCCGCTCGACGTCGCCGACGTGGCGCGTGCCCCGCGCGGCGAGGCGCTCTGGCGCAAGCGCCTTGGCGCCGCCGATCTCGCCTTGCTGACCCGGCAGTGGGCGACCCTGCTGCATTCCGGACTCAGCGTCGAACGTGCCCTGGCCGCCCTGATCGAGCAGGCCGACATCGAGGCGAAGCGCCAGTTGCTGGCCGGCGTGCGCTCGGAGATTCTCGGCGGCCACAGCCTGCGCACGGCGCTCGATCGCTTTCCCCTGGCTTTCCCCGCGCTCTACCGCGCCTCGGTCGCCGCCGGCGAAAAATCCGGCGAACTGGCGCGCGTCATGGAACAACTGGCCGACTACCTCGAACGCAGCCAGGCCCTGCGCCTGAAAACCCTGCAGGCACTGGTCTATCCGGTGATCGTGGCGAGCGTCGCGCTGCTCGTGGTGATCGGCCTGATGACCTATGTCGTGCCCCAGGTGATCGGCGTCTTCCAGCAAACGAAACAGGCCCTGCCCCTGCTAACCCGCCTGATGGTCGGCCTCAGCGAAGGCCTGCGCGCCTGGGGCTGGCTGGCGGCGCTTTGCGGGGTGGCCGCCCTGTTCGGCTGGCGTCACGCACTGCGCCTAGGCCCGGCGCGTCGACGCTGGGATGCCTGGCTGCTGCGCCTGCCGCTGTTCGGTCGCCATTTGCGCACCCTGGAAACGACGCGCTTTGCCAGCACCCTGGCCATCCTCTCGGGCAGCGGCGTACCGCTGCTGGCAGCGCTCGAGGCCGGTCGTCAGGTCATTTCCCGTCTGCCCCTGGCCGATGCCGTTGGCGCCGCCGCCGAGCGCGTCCGCGAAGGCCAGCCCTTGTCACGCGCCCTGGCCGCCAGCGGCGAATTTCCGCCCTTGCTCATCCACATGCTGGCGAGCGGCGAGGCAACGGGACGAATCGACGCCATGCTCGAACGCGCCGCCCACCTGCAGCAGGCCGAACTCGAAAACCGCACCGCCCTGCTCACTACGGTGCTGGAGCCGGCGCTGCTGCTACTCATGGGCGGCCTCGTCCTGCTCATCGTGCTTGCCGTGATGCAGCCGATCATCGAAATCAACACCCTGATGAAATAGGAAGATCCATGTCGCAGAACATTCGCCGCCCCGGCGGCTTCACACTGATCGAGGTCATGGTCGTCATCGTCATCCTCGGCATCCTGGCCGCCCTCGTCGTGCCCAAAGTCATGGGCCGTCCCGACGAAGCCCGGGTAGTGGCCGCCCGCCAGGACATTTCGTCCATCATGCAGGCCCTCAAGCTCTACAAGCTGGACAACCGCCGCTATCCGACAAGCGAGCAAGGCCTGCAAGCGCTGGTTACCAAGCCCACGGCCGCCCCCTTGCCGGACAACTGGAAGTCCTATCTCGACAAGCTGCCCAACGATCCCTGGGGCAAGCCTTACCAATACCTCTACCCCGGTCTGCGCGGCGATGTCGATGTGCTCAGCTATGGCGCCGACAACCAACCCGGCGGCGAAGGCTTCGATGCCGACATCGGCTCCTGGAGCCTCTGACTCGCCATGCGCGGCCGTCTGCGCTCTCCGGACCGGGGCTTCACGCTGATCGAGGTGATGCTCGTCCTGGTCATCGTCGGCATTCTGGCGGGCAGCATCAGCCTCGGTCTCGACAGCCTGCGCGGGCGTGACGAGGCGCGGGTTGCCGAACGCCTGCGCCGCGTCCTCGAAGCGACGGCACAGCGCGCCACGACACGTGGCCAGCCGCTGGCGGTCGAACTGCTCGCCGACGGCTACCGCTTCCGCCAACTGGGGGCCGACGGCAACTGGCAACGGCTCGACGACCCGCCGGTCTTCGCCGAGCGCCTGCTGCCCGCCGACCATGCCTGGGGCGATCTGCGGCGCAACGGCCAGACCCGCCCGGCTCCAGGCCAGCAACTGGTCTTCGGTCAGCATCCACCGGAATATGCGCTGGAACTCCGCACGCCGCACGGCAGCCTGCGCTACACCGGACGGCCGGGCGGCGACGTCGTCCTGGCGGAGGCGGGGCTGCCATGAAGTTCCGATACGACGCCGGCTTCACCCTGCTCGAAATCCTCGTCGCCTTGCTGATCCTCGGCGTGGCCCTGACTGCCACCTTCCGCGCGCTCGGTACCACCACGGCCTCGGCAGCCGACTTGCAGACCCGCCAGATGGGCGACTGGGTGGCGGCCAACCGCCTGGCCGAACTGCGCATCGCCGGCGCCTTTCCCGACCCGGGCCAGGGTGAGGGCCAGGCCGTTCAGGGCGGACGGCCGTTCCGCTGGCGCGAGGAGATTCGGGAAACGCCAAATCCGCTGTTCCGTCGGGTCGATGTCAGCGTCTTCGCCGCCGACGACGAAAAAGCGCCCCTCGCCCGGCTTTCCGGTTTCGTCGCGAGTCCGCTGCAATGAGGCGGCGGCCTTCGCCACGCGATCGGGCTGCCGGCCTGACGCTGATCGAACTGAGCGTCGCGCTGGCCGTCTTCGCCGTGCTCGGCATGCTCTCCTTTCGCGCCCTGAGCAGCGCGGCCGACAGCGAGGCGCGGCTCGGCGAGGGCGTACGCCGTTGGGAGGCACTGGCCCGCGCCCTGGGCCGCGTCGAAGCCGAGGTGTCGGCCATCATCGTACCGACCGCCGAGCCCCGGAAAGCAGTACAGCCGCTCTTGCTGCAAGCCGACGACGGCGACACCCACGGCGAATTGAGCTTCCTGCGCCTCGACGAAGCGCGCGGCGTACGCCGGGTCGGTTTTCGCCTGCGCGGGCAACGACTTGAATGGCTGCTCTGGGAGGGCCGCGAGCGCATCGGCACGCCGCAGGTCGAGCTCCTGCTCGACGGCGTCAGCAGCCTGCGCTGGCAGTTCGTCCCAGCGGGGCAAGGCCTGGCGAACGCGTCGTCCGTCCCCCCCCGCCAGAGCAGCTTGCCGGCAGGGCTGGGCATCGAACTGGCCTTGGCCGACCTAGGCCGTTTTCAACGTCTTTTCGCGCTGCGCTGAGATGAGTGCCCGCTCCCCCCATTCATTGTCCGGGAAAGTGCAACGCGGCGCCGCCGTGGTGATTGCCCTGCTAGTCGTGGCGCTTGTCGCCGGGATTGCGAGCGCGGCGGTCGCCGATTTTGCCATCGCACTGGACGGCACGACCGGGCGCCGTGACCAGGCGCAGGCCCGGCAACTGGCACGCGCCGCCATCGACTGGGGACGCAACGTACTGGCCGAGGATGCCCGGACCACCGACGTCGATCATGCCAGCGAACCTTGGGCCGTCAAGGTGCCGGCAACACCGGTCGAGGACGGCGAGGTGGGCGGCGAGATCCGCGATTGCTCCGGCCGTTTCAACCTCAACAGCCTGGTGCGCAACGGCATCGCCGACGAAGCCGCCTTGGCGCATTTCATCGCCCTGCTGCAGGCCCTGGGCTTGCCAGCCGAGCTTGCCCGACAGCAGGCCGACATCCTGGCCGACTGGCTGGATGCTGACGATCTGGCGCGCTCGCCGGAGAGCGCCGAAAGCGCCTGGTACGCGGCACAGGAAGGGCGCCGCTTGCCGTGGGGATCGCCAATGCTTGATCCTGGCGAGTTGGCCATGGTGCGCGGTTTCACGCCAGAAGTGCTGAGCCACCTGCAGCCGCTGGTCGCGGCCCTGCCCGCGCCGAGTGCGGTCAACGTCAACACTGCCCCGCCCGAGGTGTTGATGGCGATGATTCCCGGCCTGGGTCCGGAAGCGGCACAGCTTCTGATCGCCGAACGCAATCGCGCCTGGTTCAAGGACGTGGCCGATTTTGCGGCCCGCCTGCCCGCCCTCGAACGGCAACCCGACTTTTCCCGGCTGAGCACGTCGAGCCGCTACTTCATGGCCATCGTGCGGGCCCGCTACGGTGTATCCACGGTGCGCATGGAAGCCCTGCTCGACCGCGAACGACGCTGGCCGGACATCCTTTGGTTGCGACAATCATGACAACACGACTGCTCCTAAGAATCGAAGAACACTGGCCGGCCCGCCCCGAGGCCGCCTGGGTCCTGCTCGGCCATGGCGGCGAGGTTTGCGCCGAGGGCGAGTCCGACCCACGACACTGGCCGGGGGCCGATGAATGCTGGGTCATCCTCGCCGGGCCGCAATGTGTCTGGCTTGAAACCCGATTGCCGCGTGCCGCGCGTCGCGATGCCCAGCGACTGCTTGGCTACGCGCTCGAAGATCGGCTGCTCGGCGACCCCGACAGCCAGCACCTGACCGTCAGCCATCGCCGGCGAGATGCCGGCAACAGCGAACAGGTCGGTGTCCTGGTCGTGGCCCGCGAACGCCTGCGCGAATTGCTCGCCCAGTTCGCCGCGCTGGGCCGTCCGCTGACCCGCTGCGTCAGCGAGGTCCAGCTTGCGCCCAGCTCGGCCGATGCCTGGCATGTCAGCGTAGCTGGGGGGACAGCCATCGTGCGCCCCGCGCCGGACACCGGATTCGCCGCCGACGTTGACCTGCTGCCAGCCGTGCTCGATACCCAACTGGCCGCAGCGCGCGCGGCCAACCGGGAACCACAGCGCATCGTCCTGCACCGGGCAGCGGGCAGCATCCAGCCGTGCCCGGGCGAGATTCCGGGGCTTGTCGACGGGCAGGTCTATCGCTGGTGGCAGGGCGCGCCAATCGCCGACAACCTGCTGCACGATGAGTTTTCGGTTCCCGGCGCTCGCCCGGCCTGGCTGGCGGGCCTGCGAACCCCGGTCTTGATGGCGCTGGCGGCGAGTGTGATCTGGCTGCTGGGCAGTCTGGGCGAGATCATCTGGCAACGGCATCAGCTGGCCGGGATTGAAGCACGGCTGACACGAACCTTCCAGTCAGCCTTTCCCAATTCACCCCCGATTGCGCCGCTCGCCCAGATGCGCCGCCAACTCAATGACGAACGCGCACGCCACGGCCTGTTGCGCGATGACGACGCGCTGGCCCTGCTGGCTGCGGTGGCCGATCTCCTTGGCACGGAAGCGACCGATCACCTGGCCGGGCTGGGTTATGCCGATGGCCGGCTCGAGCTGCGCTGGCCGGCCAGCTTTCCCCGTCAGCGATTGGCCGACATCCAGCGCGGACTCGCCGCGCGCGGCCTGCTTGCCGAGGTATCCGAAAAAGCGGGAGCCCCCCATCTTTTCGTGCGCACGGAGCTTCTCCCATGATGGCCGATCGCCTGCAGCAAACGCACCTTCGACTGCAAGCTTGGTGGCGTGCGGCGACGCCGCGCGAGCGACGACTGCTCGGCATCGCCACCCTCCTTGCCCTGCTGCTTGCGCTGTTCCTGCTGTTTGGCTGGCTGCAGACCGAACGGGAAAGACTGCAGCGTGCCCTCCCCCTTGGTGAAGCGCGCTTGGTCAGCCTGCAGGCGCAGGCGGACGAGCATGCCCGTCTGCAGGGACAACCGATAGGCATGCCGCTGAGTGGATCGGCCCTGCTCGATGCCCTGCGCACCTCCGCCCGGAAACGGGGGCTGGCCCTGGACATTCAGTCCGGTGAAGGCGAACTCCAGGTAAAGGGGCTAGGCAAGGCCGATGCCGCGCTCGCCTGGCTGGCGGAGATCACGCATAACCACGCCTTGCGCCCACTTCGCCTTGAACTGAGCCGGGACAAGTTCTCAGCGACCCTGGTTCAAGCGACACCTCACTGATCGATGCTCAAGAAGGCATTTGTTTTCGCATTGCTCGGTCTGGGACTGCTGGTGGCAAAGGCGCCGGCCACACTGCTCGACAGCGCTGTGCAAGAAGCCTTCGATGGGGCAGTACGCCTTGAACAGGTGGAAGGCACGCTGTGGAACGGAAGCGCTGTATTGGTCCTTCAGGGAGCAATGCATGCCCCTGTCGCCTGGCAATTTACCCCAAGCCGCTTGCTGCGCGGCGAACTAGTCTGGAGTGGCGCTACGGGCAGCGCCTTGCAAGGCGAACTAACGCTCAACCCGAGAGGGTTTTCGGTGCACAAACTCCTGTTCAGCGCCCCGGCGCGCCTCGTCCTGCCACTCGTTCCCGGCACTCTGGCCCATGCCGGCTGGGGTGGCAGGCTCAATCTTCAGGCTGAGGAATGGCTTTGCATCAAAGACAGGTCATGCCGAGGTCGCCTGCACCTGCACTGGCAAGACGCCAGCTGCGCACTGCTGCCAGGCCAGCGCTTCGGTAGCTATGCCCTTGAATTCCTCGGCACGGGGCAACGCATCAGCCTTGTCGCCCGAACCCTGACTGGCGACGTCGAAATAATGGGCCGGGGAGGCATCGGTACCGATGCTCGGGATGCTACGTTCGCCGGGCGAATTACAGCTCCCCCGACTCTTTTGGGCTTGTTGCCAGGCATTGCAAGCGGGCTCGTCTATCCGGATGGAAAGGCCGGCGGTCTCGGCATTGCCTACCCATCACGACACATCAGCCGATAAGCCCCCCAAGCTGCAAATCCTCCATTTGGTCCCAAAAAAATCCCTTTTGATTTAAAAAACACTCGGGGGTGCGACAACATGCCACATTCATCAAATCGCTTTTAACTCTTAGCATGCCTTCCGACGCTGAAATACGTCCGCGTTGCCACGCCAAACCAGCCGTAAATCCCCTGAGCCGCCCAGCCAGGGGAATTACGGGCCTCGTCGTGGGAGCGTCATGGATTCAGTCAAAAACCATAAGGGGAAGGTCATGCAAAACACCAGGATTCGCAATGCAGTCATGCTCATTGGCGCCATCGCGATGGGCTCTGTCATGTCAGCCGCTCAGGCGACGGTCAGCAACTACAACGTGACCCAGACATTCAATCAGGTCGTTTACAACACCAGTCATCCGGATTGGGACACCTGGTTCGTCGGCTCGTTCAGCTACGACAACGTCACGCACACCGTCTCCAATCTGAGCGGCAAGATCAACCAGGCCATGGATGGCGGGCCCGACGTCAGCGCCTGGGTTTACCTGAACAACCAGCTATCGGTCGTTGCCGACGGCTCCGATGGCCTGGTTGTCTCGGTTTTCAAGGAAAACACCACCAACGTTTTCAAGGGCGGCATTTATGGTGCGGGTGGCTTCGGTCCCAATGGCGTCATGGGGCCGGTGACCACCTATGGCAACGAGAATGCCTTCGTTTCGATCTATGTCCCCCTGGCCAACCCCCTGGCCGCGCTGACCGCCTCGCAACTGGACAAGATCGCGTACGGCGATTGCACATCTGCCGCCTTGATGCCGCGCAACGGCAGTGGCACGAAATGCATGGCCGGCTGGAATGGCTACAAGGACGGCGTTGTGGGCGCTGGCGGCACCATGCAGGGCACCTTCCCGAATACGCAGACCATCACGGCAGCTGTCCCGGAACCCGAAACCTACGCCATGTTCATGGCCGGTCTCGGTCTGATCGGGTTGATTGCCCGTCGTCGCCGGGCGAACTGATAAGAGTGGCCGGCGTGCCGAC
>JAEUOD010000182.1 GCA_016791065.1 Dechloromonas sp.
CGGCGATCAGCGTGCTTGGCAGCAGCGTCAGCAGCAAGAGGCGATGGCGAAGGGTCAGTCGGTTCATCTTGACTCCCGTTCGGCGAGCAGGGCGCGCCGGATGGTGATTTCATCCGGCACTCTCAGGCCCAGGGCCTGAGCAACGTTCTGATTGATGGCGACCGAGAACATCGTCGGTGCCACCGGATCGGCAGGAATGAGGGGGCCGGGGCCGGTCAGCTGGTCGGCCAGCTGGCGGGCGATCTGGGCCGGGCTGGAATAGAGGGCCGCGAGCGCGCCGGCGTTGACGAAAGCGCTGGAAAAGGCGATCACCGGCCGCTGGTGGCGGTAGGAGGAAACCAGGATGGCCTTGATGTTGTCCCGTTTGTAGATCGTGCTGTCGGGGATGGCGAGCAGTACGTTGACGCGTGGCAGCAGCAGGTTGGTTGCGGCCAGCAACGTGCTGTCGAGGTCGCTGTCCTCGCTGTCCAGCGTCAGGCCGGCATTGGCGAAGGCCTGGCGATACTGAGCGAACTGGCCGCGGGTTTCGCTGCTGACGAGCATGCCGATGCGGCGCTGGCCGGGCAGGATCTGGCGGATGAAGGCGGCTTGGCGGGCCGGCGGCTGGTCGAGGTAGATGGCGCCGACGCGGCCACGGGGGCGACCGACTTCGGCGAGAATCCGCTCATAGCTCTGGCGGGGCAGCAGGGTCGCCATGAGCGGCGCGTTGCCGGCCCGGCGCAGCATCTGCCGAAAGGCATCGCTGCCGACGGTGACGATCAGATCGGTGCGACCGCCGCCCTCAAGGGTATCCGCCTTGCCGACGGTGGTGATTCGCCAGTTGCTGTCGGTCAGGGCATCGCTCAGCGCGCCGGCGAATTCCGCATAAGGACCGCCGTTGTCGCTCAGCGCCAGCGTGATGCTGCCTGCCCATGACGCGGGGATCATGACGAAGAGCAGCAGGAAGGCTTGCAGGGCGCGGCGAAGCATGCGTCGAGTTTGCCTCAGGGCCTATGCCGGCGCAATGATTTCAGCCGGCCAGAATGTCCAGCAATTGCGGCAGTCCTTCAGTGATTGCCACCGGCCCCGGGGTCAGGATCACGGCCGACTTGATCTCGTACATTTTTCCATCGCGCACCGCCGGAATGTTCTCCCAGCCTGGGCGGGCGGTGACGCGTTCGGGGCGGAAATGCTTGCCGCACCAGGAGCCGATGATGACCTCCGGCGCGGCGGCGATCACCGCTTCCGGCGTGGGGCGCCGATCCTTCGCCAGCGGCGAGCGTGCCTGCTCGGCGAAAACGTCCTCGCCACCGGCGATCTCGATCAGCTCCGAGGCCCAGCGGATGCCGCTGATCAGCGGTTCGTCCCACTCCTCGAAATAGACGCGTGGCTTTTTGCCGGTCAGGGCAAAGCGTTCGGCGGCGATCGCGCGGGTTCGTGCGATCTGCGCTTCCAGTTCGGCGACCAGGGCCAGCGCCCTGGCTTCGGCGCCGACCAGCCGGCCGACGGTTTCGATCATGCCGAGGATGTCCTCGACGCTGCGCGTGTTGAAGGCATAGACGGGTATGCCGGCCTTGATCAGGTCGCGCGAAATCTCGCTCTGCAGGTCCGAGAAGGTGAGCACGAGGTCGGGTTGGGTCGCCAGGATCTTCTCGATGTCGCCGCTCGTGAAGGCGAAGACCTTGGGCTTTTCCTTGCGGGCTTCAGGCGGGCGGACGGTATAGCCGGAAATACCGACGATGCGGTCCTGTTCGCCGAGGGCGTAGAGCACCTCGACGGTTTCGGTGGTCAGGCAGACGATGCGCTGGGGCAGGCGGGACATGGTTTTATTTCGCGGGACGATGGCTGCGTGCGACATCGAGATGGGCGCAGAGTTTCTCGGCGCCGTCGAGAATGCGCGGCGTATGGCGTTGCATGATGTCCGGGTTGATATGGAACAGGTTGTTGCGCTTGACGGCGGTCAGCCGCGTCCATTTGTCCCAGTCGTGCAGCCATTCCGGCTTGGCATCGCCCATGCCGGTGGCGACAATGGCCTCGGGGTCGGCTTCGAGTACGGCTTCGACGGTGACGGTGGGCGCCATCTTGGGCAGGTGGCCGAACACGTTCTCGCCGCCGCACAACGTGATCGCATCGCTGATGATCTGCGGGCCGCCGACCGTGGTCAGCGGCGCCTTCCATATCTGGTAGAAGACCCGCACCTTCGGCTTGTTGGCGTTGGCCGCGCGCAGCCCGGCCAGGCGTTTGCGGAAGCGCTCGGCGGCGGCGTTGGCCGACGCTTCGGTGCCGGCCAGGCGGCCGAGGCGTTCGAGCTGGTCGGCGACGTTCTCCATCTTGTTCGGCTGCGAAACATGGACGGTCAGGCCGAGCGCCCGCAGCTTGTCCACCTGCGGCATGTTGTTGCCGCTTTCCCAGGCCAGCACGATGTCGGGCTGGAGCGCGGCGATGGCTTCGAGATCGAGCCGTGAATAGCCGCCAACGCGCGGCACCTTCTTGGCTTCCGGCGGGTAGTCGCTGTAATCGACGGTGCCGACGAGCTTGCTGCCGGCGCCCGCCGCGAACAGGCTTTCGGCGATGTGCGGGGCGAGCGCGACGATGCGCTGGGCCGGCGCCTTGAGACGGACCTCGCGGCCGGTGTCGTCCTTGACGACGAGATCGGCATGGGCGGGCGGGAGCAGGGTGAGGGCGGCGGCCAGCGCCCAGCAATGGCGGCGTTTCATGCGGGTTTCCAGGTGGCAAGGGCATCGGCCAGGCGGTGCCATTCGCCCTCGTTACCCGGCAGGCCGAAGCGGAGCAGCGGCTGCTGGTCGAAGTGGCGGGTCAGGATGCCCTGGCGGGCGAGAGCTTCATGCAGTTCGGCGGCCTGTGGCGAGTTCAGGGTGGCGAACAGGGCAGTGGATTTGACTTCGCCAAGCGGTGTCAGCAGCGCCTGCAGGCGCTGGCCGGCGGCGATCAGGCGGGGGCGGGCGGCGGCTTGCCAGGCCGTATCCTGCAAGGCCAGGCGGGAGGCTTCGCGTGATGGGCCGCTGATCGCCCAGGGGCCCATGGCCTCGTTGATCTTGTTCAGGATGTCGGCGGCGGCGAAGATGAAACCGACGCGGGCGCCGGCCAGGCCGAAGAACTTGCCGAGCGAACGCAGCACGATCAGGTTGGGTGCCTCGTCGGTGCCGGCCAGTGGCGTCAGGCTGTCCTCCGGTGTCGGGTCCATGAAGGCCTCGTCGACGATCAGCCAGCCGCCGCGCTTCTTCAGCTGGTGCGCGGCGTCGAGGGCGATGGCGTGCGGGTGACGGTCGCCGGTCGGATTGTTCGGATTGCACAGCAGCACATAGGGTGTCGCCGCTGCCAGCGCGCGGGGCAGCAGGGCGTTCTGCAGGAAGCGCAGGCGATGGCCGGCACGCTGCCAGGCTTGGGGGTGTTCGCTGTAGATCGGTGAAATGCAGGCGACGACGGCGCGCGGCAGCATGTGCGGCAGGAGCTGGATGGCGGCTTGCGAGCCAGCCACCGGCAGCAGGTTGGGATTGCCGTAGTAGGCGGCGGCAGCCTCTTCCAGGCCGTCACCGGTTTCCGGCAGGCGGGCCCAGCAATCGGCCGGGATGGGCGGGACCGGCCAGGGCTCGGGGTTGATGCCGGTCGAGAGGTCGAGCCAGTCGGCCAGGGGAATGCCGTAACGGGTTGCGGCTGCGCGGAGTCGTCCGCCGTGCTCAAGCATGCAGGAATCCAGTCAGAAAAAAAACGGCCAGCCACAGCCAGAGGCTGCGCCGGATCAGGGTGATCGCCCGTCCGAGGTCGGCGGCGACCGGTTCGGGACCGTTGCCGAGCGGCGGGCGGATCTCGACTTCGCCATGATAGATCGCCGCACCGCCGCATTGCACGCCGAGGCTGCCGGCACCGGCAGCCATCACCGGTCCGGCGTTCGGGCTTTCCCAGCCCGGAGCCTGCGCCTTCCAGCAGGCCAGGGCATTGCGGGTGCGGCCGAGCAGGGCGTAGGTCAGCGCAGTCAGGCGGGCTGGTAGCCAGTTCAGGAGATCGTCGAAGCGGGCGGCGAAGCGGCCGAACAGGTTGAAGCGTTCGGTGCGGTAACCCCACATCGCATCCAGCGTGTTGGCCAGGCGGAAGAGCAGGGTGCCCGGGCCGCCGAGCAGGGCGAACCAGAACAGGGTGCCGAAGATGGCGTCGTTGCCGTTCTCCAGCACCGACTCGACGCCGGCCTTGGCGACGCCGGATTCGTCGAGCGCCGCCGTTTCGCGCGAGACGATCCAGCCGACGCGCTGGCGGGCCTCGTCAAGACGCCCTTCCCGCAAGGGTTTCGCGATGGCCTCGGCATGCTCGCAGAGGCTCTGGGCGCCGAGCGCGAAGTAGAGCAGGAGGACATCGACGGCAAAGGGCGCCAGCGGGCGCAGCCAGAAGGCGAGCGCTACCCAGGGGCAGACGGCGAGCAGCCAGGCGAGCACCCCTATGGCGATGTGGCGCCGGTTGAGGCGTTTTTCGATGGCGGCCGCGAGATTGCCGAAGCCGACCAGCGGGTGGAAGCGCGTTGGCTCGCCGAGCAGGCGGTCGAGCAGCACGGCGGTGAGCGCCGCCAGCGGCATGGCGAAGGGCCCCTGAAACAGGGCGGCAAGACTTTCAGGCATGGCTCACTTGGGAAAGACGCCCCGGCTCTGGATATCGGCCTGCAGCGCGGCGAGGGTGCGGCTCAGGGGCTCGGCACGGGCCGGGTCGGATTCGCCCCACTGCTCGAAATAGAGCAGGTCATTGACCGGCAGGCGCGGCAGCCAACCGGCCTTTTCCAGTTCCGGGCGGTCGTTGAAATGGCTGACCTGGCCGATGCACAGGTAGGCGATGGGCACGATGTGCTGCGGGATGCCGAGCGCGTCCTGCAGCGCCTTTTCGTGGAAGATGCTGACCCAGCCGACGCCCAGCCCTTCGGCACGCGCCGCCAGCCAGAGGTTCTGCACGGCGCAGACGCTGGAATACAGATCCATGGTCGGCATGTGGGTGCGGCCGAGGACGACCGGCCCGCTGCGCGAGCGGTCGCAGGTGATGCAGAGGTTGATCGGCGCATCGAGAATGCCTTGCAGCTTGAGCTTGCTGTAGATTTCCCGCTTCTCGTCCGGGAACATCCGCGCCGCCTCGTCGTTAGCCTCGCGGAAGGCATCGTGGACGCGCTGCTTGACCTCGGCCGAGCGGACGATCAGGAAGTTCCACGGCTGCATGAAGCCGACCGAAGGGGCATGGTGGGCGGCCATCAAGACGCGGCCCAGCACCTCGTCGGCGACCGGGTCGGGCAGGAACTGGCCACGCACGTCGCGGCGGCTGAAAATGGCGTGATAGACCGCCGCCCGGTCGGCGTCGGAAAAAGCATGCGCCTCGGGCGCGGAGAGGTTTTCCATGGATTCCCCTTCTGGAAAAACGGCACTGCCTGTCCATGCAGTCCTGCTTCGTCTCCCGGCCGGTCTTCTGACTCGGACTCACCCGTTGTCGCGCCTTCCCGACTTGCGTCAGTGGCCTGTCGCGACGAACGTCCTCCTTACAGCGTTGGGCACGTGGCGGAATCGCACCGCCTTCCCGATTCTCCATTCAACGGCGGTTGAAAGGCACCCGGAGACACAAAGGCGAGAGGATAACAGGTGGCGGTGCCCGGTTGAAGCGCGACCGGATGGTCTTCGGGAGGCGGCCCGATTACCATCGGCGGTTGCATCATGCCGACAGTGAGTGAACCGACGATGGATTTCCGCGGGAACAAATCCACCTTGCCGACGAAAACCTGCAGCGCCTGTGGGCGGACCATGGTCTGGCGCAAGAAATGGCGCGCCAACTGGGATGCGGTCAAATATTGCTCTGAAGCCTGCCGACGCCAGGCCAAAGCGCCATGAGCCGCCTCTTCCTGATCCTCGGCGATCAACTGCATCCCGATCCGCACCCGCTGCTGGCCGATTTCGATGCGGCGCACGACCGCGTCCTGATGGTCGAAGCGCCTGCCGAATCGACCCATGTCTGGAGCCACAAGGCGCGCAGCGCGCTCTTCCTGGCCGCCATGCGCCACCGGGCCGCGGCATTCCGCGCGGCCGGCCTGCCGCTCGACTATCTGCGCCTCGGCGAGCATCCCCATCTCGAACTGGCCGATGCCCTGCAGGCCTCCTTGCAGCAGGGCATCTACCGAGCTGTGCTCCTGCTGGAGGCGGGTGATTACCGCGTCCAGACCGCGCTCGAAGCGGCCTGTGCCGCCTGCGATACGCCGCTGCTCGTCCGGCCCGATCCGCACTTCCTCTGTTCCAGTGACGACTTCCAGACCTGGGCCGGTGAACGGCACGTATGGCGGCTGGAGTTTTTCTATCGCTGGCAACGCAAGCGCCACAACATTTTGATGGCCGGCGAGGCGCCGGTCGGCGGCCAGTGGAATTTCGATGCCGACAACCGGCAGACCTTCGGCCGGCATGGGCCGGGGCTCCTGCCGCCACCCCTGCGTTTCCCGCCCGACGAGACGACGGCCGGGGCAATTGCCGATGTCGAGCGCCATTTTCCCGATCACCCCGGTGAAACCCGTCATTTCGCCTGGCCGGTCACGCCGGAGCAGGCCCGGGCCGCGCTCGACGACTTCATCCGCCATCGCCTGCCGGAATTCGGGCGCTGGCAGGACGCCATGTGGCAAGGGCAGCCCTTTCTCTGGCATTCCCTGCTCTCCGCCGTGCTGAACCTCAAGCTGATCGACCCGCGCACCGTCATTGCCGCTGCTGTGGACGCCTACCAGGCCGGTTATGTGCCGATCGCGGCGGCCGAAGGCTTCATCCGCCAGATTCTCGGCTGGCGCGAATTTGTGCGCGGCATCTATGGGCGGCAGATGCCCTTCCTCGCCGCGGCCAACCAGTATGGGCACGATACGCCGCTGCCCGCCTTGTTCTGGACGGGCCGCACGCATGCCGCCTGTCTCGCCGACAGCATCGGGCAAACCCTGGAACATGGCTACGCCCACCACATTCAGCGCCTGATGATCACCGGCAACTTCGCGCTGATCGCCGGGCTCGACCCGCGCCAGGTCGCCGACTGGTACCTCGCGGTCTATGTCGATGCCATCGCCTGGGTCGAGGAGCCCAACACCCTCGGCATGGCCCTCAACGCCTGGCCGGGGATGACCAGCAAGCCGTACTGCGCGAGCGGCGCCTACATCAAGCGCATGAGCAATTACTGCTCGGGTTGCCGCTATCGTCCCGAACAGCGAACCGGCCCAACGGCCTGTCCATTCACGGTCTTCTACTGGGATTTTCTGCTGCGCCATGCCGAGCGCTTTGCGGGCAATCCTCGCATGACCATGCCCTTGAAGAACCTGCAGCGCTTCAGCGCTGATGAAATTGCCGCGATTTCCGGGCAGGCCGAACGACTCCGCCAGGATCTGGAGGGCGCTCTCGGCTACTGAGGGATGGGTGGGCCGGAGTGAATCCGCGATAATGCCGCTTTTTTCCTCGCGGCTTTCCCATGTCCTGTCACGCCCTCATGGTCCAGGGGACCACTTCCGATGCCGGCAAATCGACGCTGGTCGCGGCCATTTGCCGCATTCTCAAGCGCCGTGGCGTGCGGGTGGCGCCGTTCAAGCCGCAGAACATGGCGCTCAATTCGGCGGTGACGGTCGATGGTGGCGAGATCGGGCGGGCGCAGGCACTGCAGGCGCTGGCGGCGGGGCTGGCGCCGCATACCGATTTCAATCCTGTGTTGTTGAAGCCGACCACCGACAGGAAGGCGCAGGTCATCATCCACGGCAAGGTGGCGACCGATCTCGATGCCAAGGCCTACCATGCCTACAAGCCGCGGGCGATGGGGGCGGTGCTCGAATCCTGGGGGCGGCTGACGGCAGCCTACGAGGCGGTGATCGTCGAAGGGGCGGGGTCACCGGCCGAGATCAACCTGCGCGACCGCGACATCGCCAACATGGGCTTCGCCGAGGCCGTGGATTGCCCGGTGATTCTCGTCGCCGACATCGACCGCGGCGGCGTCTTCGCGCATCTCGTCGGCACGCTGGACTTGCTCTCGCCGTCCGAACAGGCGCGGGTCAAGGGCTTTGTCATCAACCGTTTTCGCGGCGACATCGGCCTGCTCGAATCCGGCCTGACCTGGCTCGAAAAACGCACCGGCAAGCCGGTGCTCGGCGTACTGCCTTATCTGCACGGGCTGATGCTCGATGCCGAGGATGCCATCGCGACGGCCACGATGGCCAAAGGGGCGACGAAACTGAAAGTGGTTGCACCAGCCTATCCGCGCGTCTCCAACCACAACGATCTCGATCCGCTGCGCCTGCACCCCGAGGTCGATTTTCGCTGGGTTGGCCCGGGCGAGGCGCCGCCGCCGGCCGACCTGATCGTGCTGCCCGGGTCCAAGGCGGTACGTGCCGACCTCGACTGGCTGCGCAGCCAGGGCTGGGAAGCCGCGATCCGCAAGCATCTGCGCTATGGCGGCAAGGTGATCGGCCTGTGTGGCGGCTACCAGATGCTGGGGCGGGCCATTCACGATCCGGCCGGACTCGAAGGTGCGGCGGGCAGCCTGGCCGGTCTGGGCGTGCTGGATGTTGAGACGACACTGGAGGCCGAGAAACAGCTACGGAATGTGAGCGGTCACTTGCTTCTGGATGGCCAGCCGGCTATGACCGGCTACGAGATTCACCTCGGGGTGACGGCGGGCGATGGACTGGTCCGGCCGGCCGTGTCGCTGGGCGATGGTCGCCAGGATGGTGCGATTTCAGACGACGAGCAGGCGCTGGGCACCTACTGCCACGGGCTGTTCGATCATCCGCAAGCGCTGACTGCGCTGCTCGCCTGGGCCGGCATGACGGAAAGTGCTCAGGTCGATTTCGCGGCACGCCGTGAGGCCGATCTCGACCGTCTGGCCGATTCGGTCGAGGCAGCGCTCGACTGGGAAAAGCTCAGGCCGTTGTTGCCGGGGCTTTGAGTGTCAGCGGCAGGCCGGCGGCGACCAGCGTGACCTGATCGCAGACCGCCGCGACGCGCTGGTTGAGGCGACCTTGTTCGTCGGCGAAGAGCCGCGAGACCGGATGCATCGGTACGATGCCCCAGCCGACTTCGTTGGAAACCAGGATAACCCGGCCGGGCAATTGCGGCAGCGCGTCGAGCAAGGCGGCGGTTTCGCCGGCGAACAGCGGGCAGTCGATCGCTTCGCCCTTTTCCGCCTGGGCAGCGGCTTGGCCCGCGAAGAGCAGGTTGGACAGCCACAGGGTCAGGCAATCGACGAGGAGGCAGGTGTCGGCCGTCGCCAGTTCGCGCAGGCGGGCGGCGAGGTGCAGGGTTTCCTCGGCGCAGCCCCAGTCGGCCGGGCGGCGTTCGCGGTGGTGGGCAATGCGGCGGGCCATCTCGCCGTCCAGGGCCTGGGCGGTGGCGACATACACGACTTTCAGGCCGGATTCTTGGGCGTGCTTTTCAGCGAGCAGGCTCTTGCCCGAGCGCGCGCCGCCGAGGATCAGTTCTTTCATGGATTACGTCAGGCTAGATTGGATGGTTGTCATTCTAGTTTTTTCGACAAAGCAAGCGCACCTTTACAACGAAAATTTTTTACAACAAAATTGATGCACAAAATTTTCGTTGTGAGAATGCTATGAAAATCAGTGTTGGTAATCCGGTCGAGGGCGACGATTTTTTTGATCGCGAACAAGAGCTGGTACGGGCTTGGCGCAAGCTGGAAGGAAGTCATCTGCTGATGCTCGCGCCACGTCGCATCGGCAAAACCTCATTGATTCTCCGGTTGTGCGCAAAGGCCAGCGAGCACCGGCGTTACGCCGTTCATTGCAGTTTCGCGAAGTGCGAAACCGAAAGCGATTGCATTCGCGAGTTGTTCAAGGCGTTGGCAACACAACAAACTGTGGGACAACGTAGCAAAACGGTATTCGAGAGCGTTAAGAGCGTCAAGCTTGGCCCTCTTGGCGTGGATTGGCATGAAGCGAAGCCCGAAAGCTGGCGTGAAGCCGGCGAAGAACTCGGTAAGGCGTTGTGTGAAGGCGACGATGATTGGCTGGTGTGCATCGACGAATTGCCAGTTTTCATTATCAACCTCTTGCAGCAAGGCGAAGACGGGCGCCGTCGGGCGCGGGCTTTCCTGTACTGGCTGCGCGATCTGCGTCAGAACCATTACCAGCGAATCAAATGGCTGATGGCCGGTTCCATCGGCCTGGATACGCTGGCAGCACGCCTAGGCTTGAGCGACACCATCAACGATCTGGAGCCGTTTCCGCTGGATGCTTTCAACGAGGATTCGGCATTGCGCTTTCTCGGTAAGTTGGCGGAAAGCTACAACATGCCTCTTTCGGAAGAACTTTGTCGCGCCATCGTTGCCCGTGTCGGTTGGCCGGTACCCTATTATTTGCAGCTGATGTTCAGCCACTTGCGGGATGAAAGTCTCGATAGCGGTGCCCCACCGGATAATGCAATGATCGAGAAAGTTTTCGAGAAATTGCTGGGCAACAGTTATCGCAATCACTTCGACTACTGGCGTCAACGTCTCGATGAGGAACTGGGGCAGCCGGAAGCCGGTCAGGCCACATTGATATTGACCCAGGCGTGCCAGTCGGCAACAGGCGAAATCAAAAGTAGCATTGCCCAGGCGTTGAGCAAGGCGATTCATGATCCTGAGAGTCGCGACAGATCGTTGAATTACCTGTTGGAGGTTTTGGTCAGCGATGGCTACCTCGTCGAACGCGAAGGACGCTACGCCTTCCGTCTCGAATGGCTGCGTGTCTATTGGCAGCGGAGGTTTTCGGCATGAACGGTGATTTCTCTTTGAAGCGTCCTGCCCTCTATAACCCGGCCTTGTGGAGTCGCGATGAGGTACGCACTTACTACGTCGCCCGCCCCAAGATTCTGGCACGCTTTCTCGACGACTTTCGCCGGGAACAACCCGGTACCCGGCCGCAGCATCGCTTGATTCTCGGTCAGCGCGGCATGGGCAAATCCACGCTGCTGCGCCGGCTTGCCATTGGTGTCGAAGACGATGCCGAACTGGCGGCCCAATGGTTGCCGCTCAACTTCCCGGAGGAGCAATACAACGTCGCGACACTGGCTGATTTCTGGCTGAACTGCCTCGATGCTCTGGGCGATTGGCTGGAAGCGCGCGGCGATATCGCCGAGATGCAGGCTCTCGACGCCGAAATCGAGCGTCTGGATCGCAAGGATGGCGAGGGGGCGCTGCAGACCTTGCTTCGCCTTGCAGCCAAGTTGCAGCGGCGCTTGCTGCTCCTTGTCGACAACATCGATCTGATCCTCGAACGCCTCAAGGACAAGGATTGGGCGCTCCGCGAAGCGCTGCAGCAACACCCGGAGTTATTGCTAGTGGGCGCGAGCAGCCGGGCCTTGGAAGCGACCTACGACTACGGTGCGGCCTTCTACGATTTCTTCCGTATCGACGAATTGCGCGGCTTATCGGAAGAGGAAATGCGGGAAACCATCGTCAACCTGGCTCGCCTGCGCGGGGCAGATGAATTGATTCGCCGCCTGGATGATGATCCCGGGCGGTTACGCGTTCTCCATACCTTGACCGGTGGTAATCCACGAACAGCCGTCTTACTCTATGGCGTGCTGCTCAAAGGCATTGACGGTGACGTACGCTCCGACCTCGAAGGGCTGCTGGACGAGGTGACGCCGCTCTACAAAGCACGTTTTGATGAGTTGCCGGCTCAAGCCCAACAATTGCTCGACAAGCTAGCCCTGCATTGGGATCCGATGAGTGCCCGGCAGGCCGCCGATGCCTTGGGTTGGCAGGTCAATCAGGCCTCTGCCCAGCTTGATCGTCTGGCTCAAGCGGGCGTAGTCGAGAAAGTCAAATCCGGTCGCAGTAAACGCATGGCCTTTCAGGTTGCTGAGCGTTTTTTCAACATCTGGTACCTGATGCGGGCCAGCCGGCGGGTGCGGCGGAAGTTGATGTGGCTGGTGGAATTCCTAAGAGCGTTTTTCAGTTCAGATGAGTTGCAGCGCTTGGCAAAAGAGGGATTGCAGGCGATTTCCGGAGATGCGAGAAAAGCAGAGTTCCACTTGGCACTTTGTCGAGCCTTAGGCCCCATTCCCTTGGCGCGCGCCTTGGAAACTCGGGCACTTGAGAGTTTGCTTTCAAAACACGGTGTCGTGTTAGAGGAAATCCTTGACGTCGGTGGGGAGGACCGCGATTTGGCTGATAAGGCAGAGCAGATAAATAACCGGAAGGTTGCCGAGAAAATACTGAAAGGCCTTAATGCCAAGCACGAGCTTTCCCAAACAGCAGACTTGTTGTTGAAGCTACCAATTTCCTCGGAATTGGTATTGAAGATTGCTGAGGTACACAAAGATGCTTCCCCGGAAGATTGCGAGGGCTTAACGAAATTCGTGGAACAAAGTACCTTTACGATGAGAGAGCTTTACGGGCAACTTGGGTACGACCAACTCTCAAAAGGGGCAATTGCTGGTTATCAGAAAAATCCGAAAGACGTTGAAGGGGGCGAGGCCGCCGCTATTGGCTTAGGCTTCCCCTTGTTGGCAATAATTCCGCGTTTATACCGGGCGAAGGATTTGGGGGGGGGGGCGTATGAAGAGTTGTGTCGGGAGGCGATCAGGCTTGACGAGACGGGGGCGTTTTACTGGATATCGTTAGCAGAGGCTTTGGTGGAGCAAGGCAGAAATGGCGAGGCAAAAGATGCCGCGCTAAAAGCAAGGCAATTGGCCCCCAACGATTCTGACTTCGGCGTTCAAATTGCTGATGTTTTATCAAACTGCCCGGGGGAGGAGGCACACGCTGAGCAGCTATATCGTGCTGCTGTGAGCAGCGATCCAAAAAACCTCACGGCATTACTTGGACTCGCAGCATTGTTGAGAGGCAATCATAGTCGAAATGAAGAGGCTATTGCCTTAGCACGCAAGGCATGTGAATTGGCGAGCGATGATTTTCGTACTTGGTTTTCCTTGGCTTTAGCATTGCCTACAGAAAAGCCTTACGCCAGCGAGCGATTGGCTGCGTTGCAGCGTGCAGATGACTTGTCCAAAGGTCGTGGCCCAACATTGGCTTTAATATTGGCGCATCAGCTTGTACAAGGGGTAGAGGGAGATATACGGCAGGCTGCAGCAAATTATTTCGAGTACTTGGGGGCCTACGATACGGAGAGCGCTGAGATTGCGCGGTTGAAGTTGGATACGGAACTTTTGTGCGGAACGCTCGGCATAGCAGTCTTGACTGACTCTAGCAATATGATTCTTTCCGAGTTCGATAAGACAGAGGCTGCACAGCGTTTTCGGGTTGTCCGTGAGGCTCTAAGGGCTGCGGCGAATGGCAGTGCTTCAGTATTGGATGAACTTGCCCCCGAAGTACGTAAGCCAGCTATGGATCTTCTGTTTATGATCGCGCCGAAAATGGCAACTGCTGACGGGGATTCTGTCTCGATATAATTGCAACTCCGACATCACGGAACCCGGTGCGAGCGTGACTCTATTCCGGGGCGGGCCCGCCGCTGTAACCGGGGACTGCCGTTGCATGAGGTCACTACGAGGGGAAACAGACCCTCCGGGAAGACGCAACGGACAGGACGATCCGGAAGCCAGAAGACCTGTCGGAACCAGAAGTGGGAAGCCACTGGACAGGGCTTCGCGGTCGCGTCGGCCAGATGCGCCGCGAGGCCTTTTTGCTTTTTGGAGAATCGGATGCATTCGTTTGATATCGTCACCCCCGACCGCGCGCTCGAAGCCGCGCTGCGCAACAGGATCGACCGCAAGACCAAGCCGCTCGGCGCCCTCGGTCAGCTCGAAGCCGTCGCATTGCAGGTCGGCCTCATCCAGCAGACGCTGACGCCCCGTCTGACAAAGCCGCAGATGCTCGTCTTCGCCGGCGATCACGGCGCGGCCAAGGCCGGCGTCTCGGCCTATCCGCAGGACGTGACCTGGCAGATGGTCGAGAATTTCCTCGCCGGCGGCGCGGCGATCAACGTCTTCGCCCGCCACAACGGCCTCGCCCTGTCGGTGGTCGATGCCGGTGTGGCACACGATTTCGGCGAGGGACGCGATGGCCTGATCGATCTCAAGATCGCGCCGGGCACGGCCAATTACATCGAGGCACCGGCGATGAGCACCGCGCAGTGCGCCCAGGCCATCGAACAGGGGGCGGGCGTCGTGCTCGGCCTGGCGGCGGCTGGCTGCAATGTCGTCGGTTTTGGCGAGATGGGCATCGGCAATACCGCCTCCGCCTCGCTGATTACCCATTGCCTGACCGGATTGCCGCTGGCCGATTGCGTCGGGCGCGGCACCGGCCTCGACGATGCCGGCCTGAGCCGCAAGCAGGCGCTGCTCGAACAGGCCCTGCACCGTTACCGCGCCGCCGGTGGCGACAACGATCCGTTCCGCGTGCTGGCTGAATTCGGCGGCTTCGAGATCGCCACCATGGTCGGTGCCATGCTGGCTGCCGCCGAGGCGCGCATGGTGCTGCTCATCGACGGTTTCATCGTCAGTGCCGCGGCGCTGGTCGCCTGCCGTCTCGAACCGGCGTTGCGCGATTACTGCATCTTCTGCCACCGTTCGGCCGAATCCGGCCACGCTGCCCAGCTTGCGGCCTTCGGCGCCGAACCCCTGCTCGACCTCGGCCTGCGCCTCGGCGAAGGCACCGGCGCGGCGCTGGCTTTCCCGCTGGTCGAGGCAGCGCTCGCCTTCCTCGACGAGATGGCTAGCTTCGAGTCGGCTGGCGTCTCCGACAAGGCATGATCCGTCGCGAAGTCGAGCGCCTGCTTGGCGCCGTCCGCTTCTTCACCCGCCTGCCGGTGCCGGCCTGGGTCGGCCATTCGGCCGAGGCGCTGAGCCAGTCGGCGCGCTACCTGCCGGCCGTCGGCCTGCTCGTTGGCGGTATCGGCGCCCTGGTCTACCTCGCGGCGACGGCGTTCTGGCCGCAGCCGGTCGCCGTGCTGCTCTCGATGGCCGCAACGCTCCTCGCCACTGGCGCCTTCCACGAGGACGGTCTCTCCGACACGGCCGACGGCCTTGGCGGCGGCTGGGACAAGGCGCGCATCCTGGCGATCATGAAAGACTCGCGGGTCGGCAGCTACGGTGTGGTGGCGCTGGTGCTCACCCTGCTCGGCAAGTTCGCCCTGCTGACGGCGCTCGAACCCGCCCTGCTTCCCTTGGCGCTGCTGGCCGGACATGCCTTCTCGCGCTTCTGCGCCACCGTGCTGCTGGCGACCATGGACTATGCCCGCGACGACGATTCCGCCAAGTCCCGTCCGCTGGCCGGCCGGATGTCGGCGCCCAGCCTGGCGTTCGCCGCTGTTGCCGGCCTCGGCATGCTGCCCTTCCTGCCGCCGGCGCAAGGTCTGCTCGGAATCGCGCTGGCCGGGCTGGCCACCGGGTGGCTGGCGGCCAAGTTCCGGCGCTGGCTAGGCGGCTATACTGGCGACTGCCTGGGGGCGGTGCAGCAAGTCAGCGAACTGGCTTTCTATCTCGGCCTGACCTGCCACCTTGCCTTGCCTGGATCCGCCCTGCCTTCGTGACGCTCAACGACCATCCCGCCTACCGCCCCGACATCGATGGCCTGCGCGCCCTGGCAGTGCTCGCCGTCATCGGCTTTCACGCCTTTCCGGAGTGGGTGCCGGGCGGCTTCGTCGGGGTCGACATCTTTTTCGTCATTTCCGGCTACCTGATCTCGGGCATCATCGGCAAGGGCTTGGCCAACGGGGCCTTTTCCTTCGCCGACTTCTACCTGCGCCGTATCCGGCGCATTTTCCCGGCCCTGACACTGGTTGTCGCCAGTTGCCTGTTGGCCGGCTATTTCCTGCTGCTCGCCGACGAATACAAGCAGGTCGCCAAGCAGGCCATTTCAGGCCTCTTCTTCGTCGCCAATTTCGCCTTGTGGAGCGAAGCCGGCTATTTCGATGCGGCGGCCGAGCTCAAGCCTTTCCTGCATCTCTGGTCGCTGGGCATCGAG
>JAEUOD010000187.1 GCA_016791065.1 Dechloromonas sp.
GCTCAGTCGGTAATAGAGGTCGGCCCTGAAGCCGCCGCGCTCGGCCAGTTCCAGCAGGTCGCACTTGGTGGCGGCGATGACGCGGCAGTCGATGGGAATCAGCGTGTTGGAACCGAGGCGTTCCAGCATTCGTTCCTGCAGCACGCGCAGCAGCTTGATCTGCATGCTCATCGGCATGCTCTCGATTTCGTCGAGGAAGAGGGTGCCGCCGCTGGCGTGCTCGATCTTGCCGATGCGGCGCTTGGCGGCGCCGGTGTAGGCGCCCGCCTCGTGGCCGAAAATTTCGCTGTCGAACAGCGTCTCGGGCAGGCCGCCGCAGTTGATGGCGACGAAATTGCCGTCGCGACGCGGGCTGGTTTCATGCAGGCAGCGGGCGACCAGTTCCTTGCCGGTGCCGGTTTCGCCAAAGATCAGGACATCGGCGGCGCTGCCGGCGAGACCGGCGAGCATGGCGCGCAGCTTCTGCATGCTCGGGGCGTTGCCGATCAGCTTGCTGTCGAGCTGGTCGCGTTCGGCCAGTTGGCGGCGCAGGTCGCGCACCTCGAGAACCAGTCGACGTTGCTCCAGAGCCCGCCGGACGACCTCGACGAAGTATTCAGGCGTGAACGGCTTCTGGATGAAGTCATGGGCACCATCCTTCATCGCCTGCACGGCCATCGAGACGTCGCCATGGCCGGTGATCAGCAGGAAGGGCAACTCCGGATCAATGGCCAGGCTTTCGCGCAGGAAACTCATGCCATCCATTTTCGGCAGGCGGATGTCACTGACGACGATGCCGCGAAAATCCCTGCCCAGCCGCTTCCGCGCCTGTTCGGCGCTGCCGACGCATTCGCAGATGATGCCTTCCAGTTGCAATGCCTGCTCGCAGCCCAGGGCGACGTCCGGGTCGTCCTCGATGATCAGTACTTTCAGGGTTTCAGTCATCTTTCTCTTCCTGGGCCAGGGCGAGTTCCAGCGTAAAAATGGCGCCGCCGTCCGGGTGGTTGATGCCACTCAGGGTTCCGCCGAGGTCGTGCAGGATGTCGGCTGAAATGGCGAGACCGAGGCCGAGCCCTACGCCAGCGGCCTTGGTCGTGAAGAAAGGTTCGAACAGGCGGGACTGGGCATCAGGTCCCAGCCCCGGGCCATGGTCGCGCACCGTCAGCCGGACCCGTTTGCCGACAATCTCGCAGTCGATCTCGATGCGTGGTGCGGATTCTCCCTCCACCGCATCGAGGGCATTGCCGATCAGGTTGACCAGCACTTGTTCCAGTCGGTTCGCATCGCCCATCGCCATCGGGGGTGGTGAAGGGCAGTGTCGGACTATTTCGGCGCCAGTCTGGCGCAGCCGGGGTTCGAGCAGGTTGAGCGCGTTGTCCACGCTTTGGCTGAGCACGAAGGGCTGGGCCTCGCCGGTCGATTTACGGGCGAAGCTGCGCAACTGTCCGGTAATGCGCCCCATGCGGTCGGCCAACTGGGCGATGCGTTCAAGATTGGCGCCTGCCGTGGCCAGATCGCCCCGTTCGAGGAAACGCAGACCGTTGCCGGACAGGGTCCGCAAGGCGGCGAGCGGCTGGTTCAACTCATGGGCGATGCCGGTCGAGAGCTGGCCGATGACCGCCAGCTTGCCGGCCTGGACCAGTTCTTCCTGGGCGGCGCGCAGGGTGCGCTCGGCGCGGATGCGCTCGGCGACCTCCTCCTGGAGCAACTGGTTGGCGGCCGAGAGGTCGGCCGTGCGCTCGTCCACCTTGCGTTCCAGTTCGTCGTGCGCCTTCTGCAGTGCCTCGCGGGCGGCCAGGCGTTCCTTGAGGTGGCGGCGGCGTTCGTTGATGACCAGGCCGAGCATGAACAGGCAGGCGGTGCAGACGATGGCGACCAAGGCACGGCTCTGGGCGATGTCATCGACCTGTTCCAGTTGCGAGAAGACCGTCAGCGTCCAGGGCGTTCCGGGCAAGGGGCGGGATTGGGCCAGGAAGCGCCCGGTCACCGGGTATACCGAGACGACCTCCGGGCCGCTACGGGCAATGCTGACCAGGCGGGCGCCATGGTCAAGTTCGGCAATCTCCCGGATGCCCAGCGGTTTGAGGGCTCGGCGGTTGTATTGCTGGGTGCGGTCGAAGGCTTGTCGGGTCGAGTCGTCGAGCGGGCGCAAGGCGGTGAATTTCCAGTCGGCTACCGAGCCCAGGATGACGATTCCGTTTTCGTCGCTCACCATGGCCGGGGCCTCCACCGTCGTCCAGGTCTTTTCGAGCTGTTCGAGGCTGACCTTGATGACGGCGACGCCGAGTACGGTTTCGGCATCGCCGAGCGAGGAGGCCAGGTAGTAACCGGGTTCGCCGCGCGTCGTGCCAATGCCGAAAAAGCGTCCGGTACCGGTTGCCATGGCATCGCGGAAGTAGGGGCGGAAGGCCAGTTCCTCACCGACGTAGCTGTCGCTGCGTCGGGCATTGCTCGCTGCGACGACCCGCCCGTCGGCACGGATGACGTAGATGGCGAGCGTGCCCGCCCGTTCGTTGAGGCGTTCGAGGTAGGCGCTGACATTGGCGGCCAGTGGGCGTTCGTCCGGATGGCGCAACAGATCGGTGACATCGCGCTCGAGGCTGAGCGTTCCCGGCAGGAAGGCGAACTTGCCGATCTCGCGTTCCAGGCTGCTGGAGTAAAGGTCGAGGCGGTGCAGGCCGGTTGCCGAGAGCTCGGCGATGCCCAACTGCTGGGCCACGCGATGCGCCACGAAGCCGCTCAGGCCGGTCATCGCGACGAAAAGCGCGAGAATGGGCAGTTGGCGAAGGAGGCGGCGTGGCGACATGGTCGGGAATGGTCAGAGCAGGTCGAGCAACTGCTTGCCGATCAGGACGATGACGACGCCGAGGAAGGCCTTGCGGATGAAACCGGCGCCGTGCTTGAGCGCCAGCCGCGTGCCGAGGTAGGAGCCGGCCAGGTTGCAGACGGCCATGATCAGTCCGACCTGCCAGAGGATGGGGCCGTGGCTGGCGAAGAAGCCGATGGCCGAGAGATTGGTGGCGAAGTTGATGACCTTGGCGCCGGCCGAACCCTGGACGAAATCCATGCCGAACAGCCGGACGAAGCCGAAGATCAGGAAGCTGCCGGTGCCGGGGCCGAAGAAGCCGTCATAGAGCCCGATGACGAAGCCGAAGAGGGCGCCTTTCCAGCGTTCGCCGCGGTGGCTGACATGGCTGGACTGCTGCCCGAGGTCCTTGCGCAGGAAGGTGTAGAGGGCGACGGCGATCATCAGGACGATGATCAGCGGGCGCATCGCATCGCGCGATATCCAGGCGACCAGGGCGGCGCCCAGCCAGGCGCCGGGCAGCGCGGCCGCCGTGGCGGGCAGGACGATGGCCCAGGGGATGCGCACCGAACGGGCGTAACGCCAGAGGGCGGCACCGGTGCCGGCGATGCTGGCCACCTTGTTGGTGCCGAACAGCGTCGGGATGGCGGTCTGCTGGAATTGCCCGAGCAGCACGGGAATCTGGATCAGGCCGCCGCCGCCGACCACGGCGTCGACCATGCCGGCGAAGAAGGCGGCGGGGGCAAGAATGGTCCAATCGATCATCAAATGGGTCGCTTCAATTTCTGTTCATGATTGACCATCAGGATAGCCTTCAAGGTCGCTGTCCTGACAGGAAAAAAGCCCGGAGCACAGGCTCCGGGCTGAAAAGCGGGTTCGGATTGCAAGGGGGGCGCCGAACCCGGTCGAACGAAATGGCTCAGGCCGCCTGCGGTGAAACTTCGTCATCGCCCGGTGCCGGAATTGCCTCTTCTCGCTCGGCGAGATTCGCCGGCACCGGCGCGATCGCATTTTCCCATTTGGCAACCACGGCGGTGGCGATGGCGTTGCCGAGTACGTTGGTGGCCGTCCGTCCCATGTCGAGGAAGTGGTCGATGCCGAGGATCAGCAGCAGGCCGGCTTCCGGCAGCCCGAACATCGGCAGCACGGCGGCGACGACGACCAGCGAGGAGCGCGGCACCCCGGCCACGCCCTTGCTGGAGATCATCAGCACCAGCAGCATGGTGATCTGCGCCGTCAGCGACATGTCGATGCCGTAGGCCTGGGCGATGAAGAGCGCGGCGAAGGCGCAGTAGAGCATCGAGCCGTCGAGGTTGAAGGAGTAGCCGAGCGGCAGCACGAAGCCGGTGATGCGATCCTTGACGCCGAACTTTTCCAGTTGCTCCATGAGCTTGGGATAGGCCGATTCGCTGCTCGCCGTCGAGAAACCGAGCAGCATCGGGCTGCGCACCAGTTTGAGCAGGCGGAAGACTTCCTTGCCGAGCACGAAGTAGCCGGCCGTGATCAGCACCAGCCAGAGGACGGCCAGGGCGATGTAGAAGCTCGCCAGCAGCTTGCCAAAGACCAGCAGCATGCCGACGCCCTGGGTCGTGATGATGCCGGCGACGGCACCGAAGACGCCGATCGGGGCGAAGCGCATGACGTAGTCGGTGACCTTGAGCATGACATGCACCACTTCTTCCAGCGAGCCGACCAGGCTCTTCGCCGCCTGATTGTGCAGGTGACCGAGGGCGAGGCCGAAGAAGACCGAGAAGACCAGGATCTGCAGGATTTCATTGGTCGCCATCGCCTCGAAGAAATTCTTCGGGAAGACGTGGGTAATGAAATCCTTGAGATTCAGGGCGCTGGTCTTCAGGCCGACCGCGGCGCCGACTTCGGGCAGCGGCACGCCGAGATGGGCGCCCGGCTGCAGCAGGTTGGCGAAGATCATGCCGAGCGCCAGCGAACACAGCGAGGCGGCGACGAACCAGCCGAGCGCCTTGGCGCCGATGCGGCCGACTGTCTTCGAATCGCCCATGCCGGCCAGGCCGACGACCAGGGTAGCGAAGACGAGCGGCGCGATGATCATCTTGATCAGGCGCAGGAAGATGTCGGTCAGGATGCCGAAATAGCCGGCGATTTCCTTGGCTGCGGCCGGGCCGCCGGCCAGCGTGTTGCAGGCGTAGCCGACGACGATGCCAAGCACCATGGCAATCATGATCCAGGTAGTTAGCCGGTTCATTTTCATGAGGTTTTCCTTGTTGTGTGCATTGAATGGCGAAGCGAGCGCTTACGCGGCCTTGGCCGGAATCATCTGCGGCTTGGTCAGCACTTCGGGGCGCAACACCTCAGCCAGTTGCTCGGGGCTCATCAGCTTGCGTTCGAGCACGATCTCGGCGACGCCGCGGTTGCTGCGGTGGGCTTCGGCGGCGACTTCGGTGGCGTTGGCGTAACCGATGTACGGGTTGAGGGCGGTGACGATGCCGATCGAGCGTTCGATGCTGGCGCGCAGCGAGTCGCGGTTGGCGGTGATGCCGTCGACGCAGTAGTCGGCCAATGTCTTGCAGCCCTTGCCGAGGTGCAGCACGCTCTTGAACAGGCTGTGGGCGATGATCGGCTCGAAGGCGTTGAGCTGCAGCTGCCCAGCTTCGGCCGCGAAGCTGACGGTCATGTCGTTGCCGATGACTTCGAAGGCGATCTGGTTGACCACTTCCGGAATGACCGGATTGACCTTGCCCGGCATGATCGACGAACCGGCCTGGCGCGGCGGCAGGTTGATCTCGTTGAAGCCGGCGCGCGGGCCGGAAGAGAGCAGGCGCAGGTCGTTGCAGACCTTGGAGAGCTTGACGGCGACGCGCTTCAGGACGCCGGAGAGTTGCACGAAGGAACCGCAGTCCTGCGTCGCCTCGATCAGGTTGGGGGCGGTGACGACCGGGATGCCGCTGATTTCGGCGAGGCGGCGGCAGACCAGCGGGGCGTAGTCGGGATGGGCGTTGATGCCGGTGCCGATGGCGGTGGCGCCGAGGTTGATTTCGCGGATGAGCAGGGCGGCTTCCTTGAGGCGCTCCTCGTCCTCGCCGAGCATGACGGCATAGGTCGAGAACTCCTGGCCGAGGGTCATCGGCACGGCATCCTGCAACTGGGTGCGGCCCATCTTGAGGACATCGGCGAATTCCTCGGCCTTGCGCTCGAAGGCGGCGCGCAGGTAGGCCATGGCATCGACCAGGCGGAAGATGCCGACGTAGGTGGCGAGCTTGAGCGCGGTCGGATAGACGTCGTTGGTCGACTGGCTCATGTTGACGTGCTCGTTCGGGTGCAGGTACTGGTATTCGCCGCGCTGGTGGCCGAGCAGTTCGAGGGCGCGGTTGGCGATCACCTCGTTGGCGTTCATGTTGGTCGAGGTGCCGGCGCCGCCCTGGATGACGTCGACGACGAACTGGTCGTGCCAGTTGCCGCCGATGATTTCGTCGCAGGCAGCAGAAATGGCGTCGACGCGCTTGGCATCGAGCAGGCCGAGCTTCTGGTTGGCCTGGGCGGCGGCCTTCTTAATTTGCGCCAGGGCGCGGATGAGGTCCGGGTAGACCGCGATCGAGATGTTGGTGATGTCGAAGTTTTCGAGGGCGCGCAGGGTATGCACGCCGTAATAGGCGGCAGCCGGGACTTCGCGGTCGCCGAGCAGGTCGTGTTCGATTCGGGTGTTGTTTTGAGTGGTCAAGGCTTGTCTCCTGGTGTGGTTGGGACGGGCGAAACGAACGTGCCCGGCCGCTTTATCTACGCACGCCCCGTGCCAGTCCCCGCGCTTTTGTGGTTCCTTGATTATTAAGTGATTTTTTCCTCTGCCAGAGATGGGGGAGACGGATTTCCGAAGATTGCCCCGAGGCCGGTGTTCGGGTTTCCGAATGCTTGTGGCGCCGTGGGGCGATGCGACCGACAAACCTGCTAAGATTTCGGTCTCGCTGCAATGCAACATACCGATAACGACAATGTCCGCCCCCTCAGACCGC
>JAEUOD010000009.1 GCA_016791065.1 Dechloromonas sp.
CGGCGGTAACCACGACAAGCAGCGTGGCGAACAGGGCAAACTGGGTCATTTGGGTTCAGATTCGTTGAGCAGCGCTTCGGCGCGGCGGGCCTCGTCGGCAGACAGGGGGCGCTCGGTTTCGACGACGCGCCGGGTGCGCTGACGGAGGTAGCGGACCAGCAGGAACAGGCCAAGGACCATCAGCACCAGCGGCCCGCCCCACAGCAACAGGGTGTTGCCCTGCACCGGTGGCCGGTAGAGGACGAAATCGCCGTAACGGACGACCATGAAATCGATGATTTCCTTATCGCTCTTGCCGGCGGCGATCATGCCGCGGATCTCGCGGCGCAGATCCTGCGCCAGTTCGGCGTTGGAGTCGGCGATATTCTGGTTCTGGCAGACCAGACAGCGTAACTCTTCGGACAGGGCCAGCAGGCGCTTCTCGGCAACCGGGTCGGCTGCCAGTGCGGCTTCGGTGGCAATGCTGCTGGCCTGGGCTGCGGTGAACGCGAAAAACTGCCCGAAAACGGCCACGCAGATCAGGGCGCAGCACTGCGCCCAACGCCGGAGGACAGTACTCATTTGCCCAGCTCCGCCAGCAGCGGCATGATCTTCTTGCCGAGCACCTCCGGCGTGATCGGGCCGGTGTGCTTCATGCGGATGACGCCGGCCTTGTCGATGACATAGGTCTCGGGAACACCATAAACGCCGTAGTCGATACCGACGCGCCCGTCGAGATCCATCACCGTCAGCGTGTAGGGATCGCCATGGTCGGCCAGCCACTTGTTGGCGCGCTGGAAGGCCAGCCGCTTCTCTTCGTCGGCCGGCATCTTGCCCATGTCAAAGCCACCGTCGCCGCGCACTTCCTTGTAATTGAGGCCGACGAGCGGCACGTCGGTCTTCTTCGAGAATTCGACCAGAATCGGGTGCTCCTGGCGGCAGGAAACGCACCACGATGCCCAGACGTTGAGCAGCCAGACCTTGCCCTGCATGTCCTTCGGGCCGAGCGTGGTGTCCGGCTTGGCCAGCACATTCAATGCAAAGGCCGGGGCGGGCTTGCCGACCAGCGGCGACGGCACCTCACGCGGGTTGAGGTTGAGCCCGACAGCGAGCAAGGCGACGAGGGCGGCAAAGCCGCCGAGAATCCAGAAATAACGGTTCATGCTTGTTGCGTTCCGGCAGGGAGGTTGTCACGGGCACGGGCTTTGACGCGATAGCGGCGGTCGAGCATGGCCAGCAGGCCGCCGAGTGCCATCAGGCCGCAGCCGCCCCAGATCCAGTCGACGAAGGGCTTGTAATAGACGCGGACCGCCCATTCGCCATCCGGCTTGTCGCGGTCGATCGGTTCGCCGAGCGAGACCTAGACGTCGCGCAGCAGACCGGCATCAATTGACGCTTCGGTCATCGGCATCTGTGAGGAGTGGTAATTGCGCTTTTCCGGATTCATTTTGCGCACAAATTTGCCGTTCACCGCGAGATCGAAGTCGCCGCGGGCGGCAATGTAGTTTGGACCCTCGACTTCACGAACACCGTTGAAAGTGAAGTGATAACCGGCAACATCGACCGACTGACCCGGTGCCAGCTTGACGTCTTTCTCGTCCTGGAAGCTGGAGACCATCGTCACGCCAACGACAAACACCGCAATGCCGATGTGCGCGACGTGCATGCCGACAAAGCTGCGCGGCTGGCTGATCGCTGCGGCAATAAAGCTGCGGCCGGCACGGGTGTTCTGCACACGTTCGACGAAGTTGATCAGTGCCGTTGCGACGATCCACACCGCGAAGAAAATGCCGAGCGCCGTCAGCGCGGTCCATTTGCCATAAACCAGCGGCAGGGCGATGGCGACGAGCACGCCGGCGACCAGCGCCCACTTCACGGTGCGCATGATCTCGGGCAGCGATGCTTCCTTCCAGCGGGCGAAGGGCGCGATGCCCATCAAGAACAGGATCGGCGTCATCACCGGTACGAAGACGGCGTTGAAATAGGGCGGCCCGACGGAGATCTTGCCGGCACCCAATGCGTCGATCAGCAGCGGGTAAAGCGTGCCAAGCAGTACCGTGCCGCAGGACACCACCAGCAGCACATTGTTGGTGAGCAGTGCCGATTCACGCGAAATCAGTCCGAAGCGACCACCGAGACCGACCTTGGGCGCGCGCCAGGCAAAGAGCACCAGCGACAGGCCGATGACCAGCACGAGGAAAATCAGGATGAAAATGCCGCGGCGCGGGTCGGTGGCGAAGGCATGGACCGATGTCAGCACGCCGGAGCGGACGAGGAAGGTGCCGAGCAGCGACAGCGAGAACGCCGATATTGCCAGCAATACTGTCCAGTTCTTGAAGCTGCCACGCTTTTCGGTGACGGCCAGGCTGTGGATCAGCGCCGTGCCGACCAGCCAGGGCATGAAGGAGGCGTTTTCGACCGGATCCCAGAACCACCAGCCGCCCCAGCCCAGTTCGTAATAGGCCCACCAGGAACCCATGGCGATGCCCAGGGTCAGGAAGATCCAGGCGGCGGTCGTCCAGGGACGGGACCAGCGCGCCCAGGCGGCGTCAAGCTGGCCGGAGAGCAAGGCGGCAATGGCGAAGGCGAAGGCGACCGAGAAGCCGACATAGCCCATGTAGAGCAGCGGCGGGTGGATGATCAGACCCGGGTCCTGGAGCAGCGGGTTGAGGTCGCGTCCTTCGGCGGCGCCCGGCAGCAGGCGGTTGAAGGGGTTGGAAGTGAACAGGATGAAGAGCAGGAAGCCGAAGGCGACCAGGCCGAGCGTGCCGAGCACGCGGGCGACCATGGCTTCCGGCAGATCGCCGGAGAAGACGCGGACGGCGAAGGCCCACCAGGCCAGCATCAGCATCCAGAGCAGCAGCGAGCCTTCATGGCCGCCCCAGACCGCAGCCATCCGGTATTCGACCGGTAGCAGCGAATTGGAGTGTTGCGCCACATAGACGACCGAGAAGTCGTTGACGATGAAGGACTGCATCAGGCAGCCGAAGGCGAAGGTGATGAGCAGCGCCATGGCCGTCGCGGCCGGCCGGGCGACGGCGATCCAGGCCTGGTTGTTGCGGTGGGCGCCGATCAGCGGCAGGGTGCCGAGCAGCAGCGCGACCAGGGTGGCGAGAATGAGGGCGAAGTGGCCGATTTCCGGGATCATGCTCAGTAGCTCGCTTTCGGCTTTTCGTCGGCGGCCGCGGCGGTGGCAGCACGCGTCTGGGCGTCATGAACAGCCTTGGCGGCTTCCGGCGGCATGTAGTTCTCGTCGTGCTTGGCCAGCACTTCGGTGGCCGTGAAGGTGCCGGCGGCGGTCAGTTTGCCCTGGGCGACGGCGCCCTTGCCCTCCTTGAAGAGGTCGGGGAGGATGCCCTTGTAGTCGACCGTGATGTCCTTTTCGGTGTCGGTAATGACGAAGCGCAGGGTGACGCCATCGGCCTGGCGGGCGATGCTGCCTTCCTTGACCATGCCGCCGATGCGGAACAGCTTGTCCTGCGGCGCCTTGCCGGCGGCGACCTCGGTCGGCGTGATGTAGAGCGCGATGTTGCTGTTCAGGGCATTGAGGACGAGGGCGGCGATGATGCCGATGACGGCCAGCGCCCCGCCGATCAGGGCGAGCTTCTTGTGACGCGATTTCATTCTGCGGTGTTCCTGTTTTCGGCGCGGCTGTCGGCGCGCATTTGACGCTTGAGGCGGGTGATGGTGGTCTTTCGATTGCGGGCGACGAGGATCGGTTCAACTGCCATGATCAGGACGGTGGCGCCGAAGGATCCCCAGACGTAGAGGCCGTAGCCACCCATGGCGAGAAAGTCGGAAAAACTGTTCCAGTGGATCATTTCTCGTCTCCGGCGAGCAGGGCCTTGACCCAGTCGGTGTGGCGTTCGCGCTCGAGCATGATGGTGCGGACGCGGGCGAAGGCGACGGCGATCGAGTACATCCAGAAGCACATGGCCATGAGCAGCATGCCCCAGAGCATGGTTTCGGCCATCGACGACTTGGTCAGGTTGACGCTCGACCCCTGGTGCAGCGTGTTCCACCACTTCACCGAGAAATAGATGATCGGGATGTTCACGACGCCGACCAGGAGCAGGATGCCGCCCGCCTTGTCGGCGCGCCGGGCATCGTCGATGGCGGCTGTCAGCGCCATGTAGCCGATGTAGAGGAAGAGCAGGATCAGTTCCGAGGTTAGTCGGGCATCCCAGACCCACCACGTGCCCCACATCGGCTTGCCCCAGAGGGCGCCGGTCCACAGCGAGAGGAAGGCCATCAGGGCGCCGGTCGGGGCCAGGGCCTGGGCCATCATGCCCGACAGGCGGGTGTTGAAGGCGAGACCGATGGCTGCCCAGAAAGCCATGACCAGATAGATGAACATCGACATCCAGGAAGCCGGGACGTGGATGAAGATGATCCGGTAGCCCTCGCCCTGCTGGAAGTCGGTGGGCGCCACCAGCATGCCGAGCCACAGGCCGGCCAGGCCGAAAACGACGGAGACGGCGGCGAAGTAGGGAATCAGCGCCCCGGCCAGCGGGTAGAAGGTGGCCGGCGAGGCGTAGCGGTAGAGATTGAAGCGGTCTGTCATTCGAGGGCGATCTTCAGGGCAGCGGCCGACGCCCAGGGGGCGAAGCCGAGTGAGGCAAAAGTCAGGGCGCCAAGCAGGGAAAGATGACCTTCTCCCCCGAGCCCGGTCACCGTCGCATCCACTGCGCCAGCGCCGAATATTAGCACTGGAATATATAGCGGCAGGACAAGCAGCGAGAGCAGGACGCCGCCGCCGCGCAGGCCGAGGGTCAGCGCCGCGCCGATGGCGCCGATGCCGGACAGCGCCGGCGTGCCGATCAGGATGGCGAAGGTCAGCACGAGCAGGGCGTCGCCGGAAAGATCGAACTGCACGCCGAGCACCGGCGCGATCAGGGCCAGGGGCAGGCCGGAAACGAGCCAGTGAGCGATCACTTTCCCGGTAACGACCAGGCCAAGAGGATGGGGTGCCAGGGCCAGTTGCTCCAGGGTGCCGTCGCGATGGTCGTCGGCGAACAGCCGGGGCAGCGAGAGCATGGTGGCGAGCAGTGCGGCGACCCAAAGTACGCCGGGGGCGAGTTTGCGCAGCAGGTCCGGTTCCGGTCCGATGCCGAGCGGAAAGAGGCTGACCACGATGACGAAGAAGAACAGCGCCGAGACGATGTCAGCCTGGCGGCGCATGGCCAGCTTGAGGTCGCGGCCGACGACGGCGAGGATGATCTTCAGCATCAGGAAAGCCGCAGTTCGCGCACTTGGCCGGCCGGGATGTCGACCGGCTGATGGGTGGTCATGACGGCGAGGCCGCCGCGCTGCAGGTGACCGCCAACGATGCCGGCCAGCCAGCCGACGGCGGCGACGTCGAGCGCGACGAAGGGTTCATCGAGGATCCACAGCGCGCGGCGTTCCTTGACCAGCCGAGCCAGCGCGACGCGCCGCTTCTGGCCTTGCGACAGATACTTGCAGGCCAGATCCTCGCGCCCGGCCAGGCCGACTTGTTCGAGCGCGTCGAGCGCCTCGTCTTCGGAGAGTTCCTCGTCGGCCAGATGGGCGGCGGCGAGCAGGTTCTCGAGCGGCGTCAGTTCTTCCTTGATGGCGTTGAGGTGGCCGAGGTAGCAGAGTTCGGCGCGGTAATCCTCGCCGAGCTTGCGAATGCCCTGGCCGCGCCAGCGGATTTCGCCGTTTTCCGGGGGTAGCAGGCCGATCAGCATGCGCAGCAGGCTGGTCTTGCCGGCGCCGTTGCGGCCCTGCAGGTAAAGCAGTTCCCCCGCTTCCAGCCGAAAGCCGAGGCCTGCGAACAGGCGGCGCTCGCCGCGCACGCATTCCAGATTGTCAGCTTCGAGCATCAGGGGAAAAACCGAAAGAAATAAGCGGCAAATTATGAACGCGCAAGTTTAGCGGCAGATTGATGGTTATCAAACAAATCGGGACAAGAAAAACGGGGGCCACTCAGGCCCCCGTTCCCTCTCTGCAGGGTTTCTTATTTAGCGAACGGCGTCGGGCGCGGCGTCTTGTCGGTCGAGGGTGGCAGGATGGGCAGCGCGAAGTTCGGCTGGTCGCCGGTCAAGGTCTTGAGGAAGGCGACGACCTTGGCGTTTTCATCCTTGGTAAACTTCTTGCCCAGTTGCAGGCGGCCCATGATGTCCACGGCTTCAGTCAGGGTGTTGGCGGCGCCGTCGTGGAAGTACGGATAGGTCATTTCGACGTTGCGCAGGGTTGGCACCTTGAAGTTGAAGCGGTCGGCATCCTTGCCCGTGACGTCGGCGCGCCCGCCGGCGGTGGCCGAGGTCTTGTAAGGCTCGACGACGCCCATCTTCTGGAAGGAGTTGCCGCCGACCGCCTCGCCGTTATGGCAGGCGACGCAACCGCTCTCCTTGAACAGCTTGTAGCCGGCCAGTTCATCGGCGGTCAGCGCATCCTTCTTGCCGAGCAGCCACTGGTCGAAGCGCGAATTCGGCGTGACCAAGGTCTTCTCGAACTCGGCGATGGCGAGTGTGACTTCCTCGATGCTGATCTTGTCCTTGCCGAAGACCTGCTTGAATTCGCGGACATAGCCCGGGATCGATTCGAGCACGTTGATCGCCAGCGTGTGCGAGAAGGCCATTTCACCCGGGTTGGCGATCGGGCCGCCGGCCTGCGCCTTGAGGTCGGCGGCGCGGCCGTCCCAGAACTGGGCGACGTTAAGGCTGGAGTTGAGCACGGTCGGGGCGTTGATCGGGCCCTGCTGCCACTTGTCGCCGATCGAGGTCGGAATGTTGTCGGTGCCGCCCATCGACAGGTTGTGGCAGGAATTGCACGAAATAAAGCCGGACTTGGACAGGCGCGGGTCGAAATAGAGCTTCTTGCCCAGTTCAACCATGCCCAGGTTGATGTTGGCGGGCGGCTTGATCGGCTGGATCGGCTCGTCGTTGGCGGCCTGCACGGCTGCATGGATGGCGAGGCCGGAAATCAGGGCGATGGCGGTGGAAATCAGGGTGCGTTTCATCTTCTCTTCTCCTCGGGTCAGTAACTTCGGCGAAGGCATTTTGACCCTTGCCGATTCGTGGTTATTGATCCAAGTCAATGATTTTCATGGGTTTTGCTTATAGTGACTATAGGTTTTCCCTATGGGTTTCAGGGTTAAAATCCGCCGGCACGAAGGAGACCGAAGCAATGACCCTGACCGAACTGCGTTACATCGTTTCCCTGGCCCAGGAGGGTAATTTCAGCCGGGCGGCCGAGCGCTGCTCGGTCAGCCAGCCGACGCTGAGCGTGGCCATCGCCCGTCTCGAAGACGAACTGGGCGTGCAGCTGTTCGAGCGCGGCAAGGGCTTCGTCAGCCCGAGCGCGGTCGGGCGCCGCGTGGTCGAGCAGGCCAAGCTGGCCCTGCAGGAAGCGGAAAAGGTCCGCCAGATCGCCACGGTCGGCCGCGAGCAGCTCGACGGTCCCTTGCGACTCGGCGTCATCCACACCATCGGCCCCTACCTGCTGCCGCAACTGATCCAGTCGCTGCGACTGGTCGCGCCGCACATGCCGCTCGCCATCGAGGAAACGATGACGGCAACGCTGGCCGACATGCTGCGCAACAACGAGATCGACGTTGCCATCATCGCCCTGCCCTTCGAAATTCCCGGCGTTCTGACCCGCGCCTTGTACGACGAGGCATTCAAGGTCGTGGTGCCGCGCGGCCACGCCTGGGAGGGAAAGGAGGGGATCAGCCCGGAGGAGGTGGAGGGCGACGAAATCCTCCTGCTCAAGGCCGGCAACTGTTTCCGCGACCAGGTGCTCGATGCCTGCCCGCAGGTCAGCAGTCCGGAAACCGACGTCCGTCTGGGGCATTCGATCGGCACCATCCGCTGCATGGTCTCCTCGGGGCTCGGCGTCTCGGTGCTGCCAGAAGGCGCGCTCGGTCAGCCCTACACCAGCGAACTGATCAGCGTCATTCCCTTCCGGGAGCCGGCGCCATCAAGGCGTATCGCCCTCGCCTGGCGGGTTGGCTTCGGGCGTCCGAAGGCCATCGATGCCCTGCTGGCCGCGGTGCGCGGCCTCAACAACCCGGCCTATCGCTTGCTTGCCTGACCGGAGAGCAGCATTTCCGCCTGAAGTTGCTGAATCGCTTCGGCGAGCTGGTTGCTGCAGATTTCAAGTTCATCGCGGAGCGCCGGCGCCGTGGTGTCACCGTCGTCGCCTTTACGCTGCATCAGGATCTGGCCGATTTCGTGAATCCGCGAATGGATGCCGGCCAGGGCGACGAATCCCTCAAAGCAGGCATAACGCTGGCTGGCCGGGCTGTAATACCACTGGCCAAAGCGGCAGCAGTGGTCGTTCTCGGGCGGCGCCACAAGGGTGCCGCTGCGGTCGTCGAGGTAGGCGTAGAGGGCGTTCTTCCAGCGGCTGTGCTCGACTTCAGCGATCAGCAGCGGCAGGTCCTCGCGCGCCCAGCGGAAGGCGGTGGCCGAACTCCATAATTCATGGGCGCGGAAGCCGGCGACCCAGGCCGGCAATTGTCCCGCCGGCATGGGGCGGGCGATGCCGTAGCCCTGGGCAAGATCGCAGCCGAGCAACAGCAAAACCAGCCCGTGCTCGACGGTCTCGACACCTTCGGCGATGACCTGACGCTGAAAAGCCTGGGTCAGGCCGATGACGCCCTCGACGATGGCGAGGTCGTCCGGATCGTCGAGCATGTCGCGGACGAAGGACTGGTCGATTTTCAGGACCTCGGCGGGCAGGCGGCGGAAGTAGGTGAGTGACGAATAGCCGGTGCCGAAGTCGTCGAGGGCGAAGCTGACCCCGAGTTTGCGACATTGGGCGAAGAGTTCGGCGGCCAGTGCGATGTCTTCGAGCGCGGCGGTCTCGAGGATTTCGAGTTCGAGCAGACTGGCCGGAACGCTCGGATGGGCATCGAGCAGTTCGCCGAGGCGCCGGGTGAAGTTGTTCTGTTGCAGATGATTGCCGGCGATGTTGATGCTCATCGCCAGAGCGATGCCCTGGCTCAACCAGCGTTCGAGCTGGCCGAGCGCCTCGCGGATCACCCAGTCGCCCAGTTCGATCGCCACCTCGCTGCCTTCGATGGCGGGCAGGAATTGGCCGGGCAGGAGCAGGCCGAGTTCGGGATGCTGCCAGCGGATCAGGGCCTCGACGCCAACCACGGTGCCTTCCCGCATGTTCACCTTGGGCTGGTAGTGCAGGATGAACTCGCCGCTGTGCAGTCCGTCGTGGATGCGGCTGATTTCCTCGCGACGCGCCCGCGCCCGGCGATCGTTTTCCGGGTCGAAGAGATGGAAACGGTTACGGCCGGCCTGCTTGGCGGCGTACATCGCCTGGTCGGCATGGCGCAACAGGGTGTCGGAATCGGAGCCGTCCTGCGGGTAGAGCGTGACGCCGATGCTGGCCGAAATCAGGATGCTGTGGCCGCCAATCAGGAAGGGGTGGGTGAGAACGCTGATGATGCGGCTTACGGCATGGTCGCATTCCTCGATGCTGTCGAGTTCCGCGAAGAGCAGCACGAATTCGTCGCCGCCCAGGCGCGACACCGTATCGCCTGCCCGGACGCAACTCTTCAGGCGCTGGGCGACCTCGACCAATAGCCGGTCGCCGACGGCATGGCCGTAGAGGTCGTTGACCGGCTTGAAGCCGTCGAGATCGAGGTAGCAGACGGCCAGGATCTTGCCGTTACGCTCGGTTTGCGCCATCGCGGTCTGCATGCGGTCGCCGAGCAGCATGCGGTTGGGAAGCTGGGTCAGGGCATCGAAGTGGGCCAGGTGTTCAAGGCGCTGCTGATGCTCCTTGATCAGCGTGATGTCGGAAAAAATGCCGACAAAGTGGGAGATTTCGCCGTGGCGGTTGCGTACGCTGGAGATGGTGAGCAGTTCGACGAAGATTTCGCCCGATTTCTTGCGATTCCAGACCTCGCCGCGCCAGTAGCCGACCTCGCGGATAGTCTGCCACATCGCCCGGTAGAAATCGGCATCGTGGTGTCCCGACTTGAGCAGGTCGGCCGTCTGGCCGATCGCGTCGGCTCGCGCATAGCCGGTCAAGTCGCTGAAGGTATTGTTGACCTCGATGATGCGCCCCGTCGGATCGGTGATCATGATGCCCTCGTGGGCATTGTCGAAGACGCTGGCTGCGAGTTTCTGGCGTTCCTCGGCGGCCAGCCGTTCGCTGATGTCCTGGGCGACGCCGATCAGGGCCGGCTGCGTGTTCCAGTAGCCGCCCACGAAGCGGGTTTCGACCGGAATCGTGCGGCCGTCGGCAGCGAGCAGCGGCAGGGTGCACACCGAGCGCTGGCCGGCCGCGATTTCACCGAGAATACTGGCCGCCAGTGCGCGCAGTTCGGCCGGGCGAACCAGTTCGGCCGATTGTCCGATCAGTGCGTTGGGCGGGTAGCCGAGCAGTTGGGTGACAGCTCGGTTGTGATGCAGGATCGTGCCCTGCCGGTCGAGAATGAAAATGCAGTCGTTGAGCGCGTCGAAGATACCGCTCAAGTTGTGCTGCAGACGCTCCGCCTCGTCGCGGGCGAGCAGTCGGAGCAGCGCTTGGCTGAAGTAATGAGCCAGTGCTTCCAGGGTGCTCAGCGTGGCAGCTGAAATCTGGGTGCTGCGCCTTCCCCAGAGGTTGAGGCAGGCCAGCGTGCGCTCGCCCGTGGTGATCGGCAGGATGGCCATGCAGCGGAGGCCTTCGGCCCGCAGGCCGGCCTGGTCGATCAGCGGGCTTTCATGGCAGTCGCCGCAGAGCGGCGTACAGTTGCAGGCCATGCGACCCGCCGTGGCGACCAGGGCCTGCCAGCTTTCCGGGGCAAGCAACTTGTGGTGTTCGACAAAGGCCGGCGAGAGGCCGGCATGGGCGATCAGCTCGTAGTGCCCGTCGGGGCGGTGCCAGTGAATGGTGCCGGCATCGAATTCATGAAAGCCAAGGCTGGCCTCGAGCAGGGTGTCGAGAAAGGCATCGCGCTCGACGCCGGCCGCCAGCGCATGGGCCAGGCGGTGCTCGATCTGCAGGCGGCGTTCGGTGTTTTTGCGTTCGGTGATGTCGCTGACCGAGGCGATCAGGACTTCCTGGCCGAAATAGCTGCCCGGGATGAGCCGTACCTCGGCCGGGAAGATGCGACCGCTGGCGCTGTGCGTCCAGTAATCGAAGCACTGTGGCGTGCCCGCGAAAGCGGCGCCGATCATCTGGTCGACTTGCCTCTTGTCGTTCAGACCGGCGGCGCCGAATTCGTCGTAGGTATGGCCGATCAGGGCTGCGCGCGGATGACCGGACATCGCCTCGGCGCCGCGATTGACGTCGAGAAAGCGCAGGTCCCGGCCAAGGACGATCAGCGCTTCATCGACGCTGTCGAAAATGCCGCGGAAAGTTTCGACGCTCTCCGCCAGGTCGGCCGCGCCGTGCTGATGGGCGATGACCAGGCCGGTCAGCTGGGCGGCGTGGGTGAGCAGGGCGAGTTCGTCCTCCCGCGGGCGCCCCGGCTTCGGGTGGAAGATGGCGATGACGCCGAAGCGCTCTCCCTGTGGGCCGAGAATCGGTTCCGCACTACAGGCGGCAAAGTCGAGTGGAACTGCCGCTACACCGAGGTCCTCGGTGATCACGCGCTGGGCGAGCGCAGCGGCCAGGCCGCAGGGGCCGCCAGCTTCGCCAAGCGGCAAGCTGTCCATCAGCGTCCGGCAGGCTTCCGGGAAGCGCGGTGCTGCGCCGCAGCGGAGATGGCGGCCGCTTTTGTCGGCTAACAGGATGGCGGCGCTCCAGTCGGGCAGTTCGGCTTCGAGCGACAAGGCGATCAGTTCGAGTACCCCACCCAGCGGTTCGTTGCGGGCAAGTCCGGCGAGCGCCGCGTTGCGCAGCAATAGGGCTTCTTCGGCCCGCCGCTTGGCCGAGATGTCCTGGGCGAAGCCGACGGTGCCGAGCAATTGACCGTTTTCGTCGCTGACCGGCGCCTTGTAGGTCTCGTGCCAGATGGCCTGGTGGCGAATCAGGATGGGTTCGACGACGCTGCGCTCGCGATGCGTCTGCAAGACTTCCCGGTCGTCCACACGGTAGCGCTCGGCCATGTCGGGGGGGAAGTAATCCAGATCCGTCTTGCCGATCAGGCTGGCGCTGTTCGCTTCGCCAACCGCTTCCGCAAAACTCCGGTTGACGGCGAGAAAGCGGGAGTCTGTGTCCTTGAGCCAGACGAGGAAGGGGAAATTGTCGATCAGGGCACGCTGGTAGCGCTCGTTGCGTTCGCTGCGGGCCAGTGCCGAATCGCGGGCACGGGTCAGGGCCAGGCGTTCGGCCAGCGCTTCATCAACCAGTTCCAGTTCCAGTGGGCGCATCAAGGTATGTTCGGAGAGCAGACCCAGCGCATGGCCGGCTGCGTCGAGCACCACCAGGTGCCGGACATCGTTGGCCTGCATGGCTTCCGAGGCTTCGGCCAGCGAGTTGTCGGCGCGAATGCCGACGAAATACGTTTTCATCAGACTGGCCAGTGGCGTGTTGCCATCGACCGTGCCGAAGTGGCGGAGAACGTCGCGTTGGGTCAGCAGCCCGATCGCCCGTCGGTGTTCGACGACCACCGTGCAGTCGGCGCGGGCGGCTTCCATCGCGGTCAGTGCTGCGTCGAGCGTCGCGTTCGGCGGCAGGCGCGGGAAGTGCCGCTCCATCAGGGTATCGACGTCGTTGAGGTGGCGGAAGAAGTCCGGCCCAAGATGTCGTCGAATGTCCGATTCGCTGGCGATGCCCAGTGGCCGGCCCTGATCGTCATGGACGACGATGTGGCGGATGCCCTGGCGGGCGGTCAGCCGATAGGCTTCGCGAAAGCCCGTGGCAGCTGGCACGCCATGGATCGGGGAAGTCATGATTGCGGCCACATCGAGCTCCGCATCGCGCCGTTCGCGCATGGCATGCAGGATGTCGCCCTCGGTGACGATCCCGAGGGCGCGGCCCTCCTCGACCACGATCAGGGAGGAAACGCCGTGTTCGATCATCAGCGCCGCGGCCCGGCCCAGTGCGTCGCCGGGGGCGAGACAGATGCCGTGAGGGCGGATCAGATCGATGATTCTCTGTACGTGCATCGCACCATTGTAGGTCGTGGCTCGACGTTTGCGATTGATCGCGGTCAATCCGGTCTGGCTGAACAAAGTGGCAGTCAGATTTCCATAGTGAAATCTTGCTTTTCACTTCATTTCTGAAGCCGTTGCGCCTGTCATGTCGCGATAGCGCATCAATCGATTGATAAGACAGAAGAAAGCGGTCTTTTCGCACTAATGGCACGCGCCTTGCCTTGATGGATCCACGCTAGTCGACACAACGATGGGGGATCGCAAGTGACCGAGACATTCTACGAAGTGCTGCGCCGCCAGGGGATCACCCGGCGCAGTTTCCTGAAATTCTGCAGCCTGACCGCCACCTCACTCGGGCTGGGCTCCGCCGCAGCGCCGCGCATCGCCCATGCGCTGGAAAACAAGCCACGTACGCCGGTGATCTGGCTGCATGGCCTGGAATGTACCTGCTGTTCCGAATCCTTCATCCGCTCGGCGCACCCGCTGACCAAGGATGTCGTGCTCTCCATGCTCTCCCTCGACTACGACGACACGCTGATGGCCGCCGCCGGCCACCAGGCCGAGGCGATCATCGAAGAGGTCAAGAAGAAGTACAAGGGCAACTATATCGTCGCCGTCGAAGGCAATCCGCCCTTGAACGAGGACGGTATGTTCTGCATCCACGGCGGCCGGCCCTTCGTCGAAGTGCTCAAGGAAACCTGCGCCGACGCCAAGGCCATCATCAGCTGGGGCGCCTGCGCTTCCTACGGCTGCGTGCAGGCCGCCAAGCCGAATCCGACGCGCGCCACGCCGGTGCACAAGGTCATTTCCGGCAAGCCGATCATCAACGTGCCGGGCTGCCCGCCGATCGCCGAAGTCATGACCGGCGTCGTCACCTACATGCTGACCTTCGACCGCATTCCCGAACTCGACCGCCAGGGTCGGCCGAAGATGTTCTACGGCCAGCGCATCCACGACAAGTGCTACCGCCGCGGCCACTTCGACGCCGGCCAGTTCGCCGAGGCCTGGGACGATGAGGGTTCGCGCAAGGGCTACTGCCTCTACAAGATGGGCTGCAAGGGGCCGACCACCTATAACGCTTGCTCGTCGATGCGCTGGAACGGCGGCGTCTCCTGGCCGGTGCAATCGGGTCACGGTTGTATCGGTTGTTCGGAAGAAGGTTTCTGGGACAAGGGCAGCTTCTACGACCGCGTGACTTCGATCACGCCGTTCGGCGCGGAGTCGAATGCCGACACCATTGGCAAGGCGGCCGCCGGTACCGTCGGCGCCGCGATTGCCGCACACGCCGCGGTGACCGCCCTGGCCCGCGCCCGCCAGAAGACCGGCGAATCGACCACAGAAAAGCAAGGGGAGAACTGAGATGGGTGTTTACGAAACCCAGGGCTTCAAGCTCGACAACACCGGCAAACGCGTCGTCGTCGACCCGGTCTGCCGTATCGAGGGCCACCTGCGGGTGGAAGTGAACCTCGACGACAAGAACGTGATCCGCAATGCCGTCTCCACCGGCACCATGTGGCGCGGCCTCGAAGTCATCCTCAAGGGGCGCGATCCGCGCGACGCCTGGGCCTTCACCGAGCGCATCTGTGGTGTTTGTACCGGCACCCACGCGCTGACCTCGGTGCGCGCCGTCGAGGATGCGCTCAATATCAAGATTCCCGAGAACGCCAACAGCATCCGCAACATCATGCAGTTGAACCTGCAGGTGCATGACCACCTCGTGCACTTCTACCATCTGCACGCGCTTGACTGGGTTGATGTCGTATCGGCGCTCAAGGCCGATCCCAAGGCGACGTCGGCGCTGGCCCAGAGCATCTCGTCGTGGCCGCTGTCGTCGCCGGGTTACTTCCGCGACATCCAGAACCGCCTGAAGAAGTTCGTCGAATCCGGCCAGTTGGGCCCTTTCATGAACGGCTACTGGGGCAATCCGGCCTACAAGCTGCCGCCCGAAGCCAACCTGATGGCGGTGGCGCACTACCTCGAAGCCCTCGATTTCCAGAAGGAAATCGTCAAGGTCCACACCATCTTCGGCGGCAAGAACCCGCACCCGAACTGGCTGGTCGGCGGCGTGCCCTGCGCCATCAACCTCGAAGGCACGGGGGCGGTCGGCGCGGTCAACATGGAGCGCCTGAACCTTGTCAAGAGCATCATCGAGCGCTGCATCGAATTCACCGAGCAGGTCTACATTCCAGACCTGATCGCCATCGCCAAGTTCTACAAGGGCTGGCTCTACGGCGGCGGCCTGTCGTCGAAGAACGTCATGTCCTACGGCGACATCCCGGACAAGGCCAACGACTACTCGGCCGGCAACCTGCTGCTGCCGCGCGGCGCCATCATCAACGGCGACCTCTCCAAGGTGCACGAGATCGACCTCAAGGACCCGGAGCAGATCCAGGAATACGTCGCCCACTCCTGGTACAAGTACCCGGACGAAAGCAAGGGCCTGCATCCCTTCGACGGCGTGACCGAACCGAGCTTCGTGCTCGGTCCGAATACCAAGGGCACCAAGACCAACATCAAGGAGCTCGACGAGGGCGGCAAGTACTCGTGGATCAAGGCCCCGCGCTGGCGCGGCCACGCCATGGAAGTCGGTCCGCTGGCCCGCTACATCATCGGCTACGCCCAGGGCAACCCGGAGTTCAAGGAGCCGGTCGATGCCCTGCTGAAGGAACTCGGCGCTCCGGTCACCGCGCTGTTCTCCACCCTCGGCCGTACCGCGGCACGTGGTCTGGAATGCCAGTGGGCCGCCCACAAGCAGCTCTACTTCTTCAACAAGCTGATGGCCAACCTCAAGGCCGGCGATCTCAATACGGCGAATATCGAGAAGTGGGAGCCGAGCACCTGGCCGAAGGAAGCCCAGGGCGCCGGCTTCACCGAAGCCCCGCGCGGCGCGCTCGGCCACTGGATCAAGATCAAGGACACCAAGATCGACAACTACCAGTGCGTCGTGCCGACCACCTGGAACGGCGGTCCGCGCGACCACAAGGGCCAGATCGGCGCCTTCGAGGCCTCGCTGATGGACACACCGGTGGCCAAGGCCGACGAGCCTTTGGAAATCCTGCGCACGCTCCATTCCTTCGATCCCTGCCTGGCCTGCTCGACGCACGTGATGAGCCCGGACGGCCAGGAAATGACGTCGGTCAAGGTGCGTTGATGAACCCCGTCGTTCCCCCCAGCGCGGGCACGCCAAGCTAGGTTTTCAAGGAGACAAAAATGATCTATAAAAAGGACATTCTGGAGGCCGAACGGCACGGCAAACAGGTCCGTTCGATCTACGTCTATGAGGCCCCGGTGCGTCTCTGGCACTGGATCAACGCGGCCTGCATGGTGGTGCTGGCGGTGACCGGCTATTTCATCGGCAAGCCCTTGCCGACGGTGCCCGGCGAGGCAGCGGAGAATTTCCTCATGGGCTACATCCGTTTCGCCCATTTCGCCGCTGCCTACATCTTCGCGGTCGGCCTGCTCGGCCGCGTTTACTGGGCCATCGTCGGTAACCACCACGCCAAGCAGATCTTCAAGCTGCCGATCACCAACGGCCAGTGGTGGAGCGAGGTCTTCTTCGAACTGCGCTGGTATCTCTTCCTCGAAAAGACGCCGAAGAAGTATGTCGGCCACAACCCGATGGCCCAGCTCATGATGTTCTTCTTCTTTACGGTGCTGGCCGTCGGCATGGTGTTCACCGGCTTCGCGCTGTACAGCGAAGGTGCCGGCGTCGGCAGCTGGCAGGACAGCCTCTTCGGCTGGGTCATCCCGGCCCTGGGCGGTTCGATGCAGGTGCACAGCCTGCACCGGCTGGGCATGTGGATCATGATGACCTTCGTGCTGGTGCATGTTTATGCGGCGATCCGCGAGGACATCATGAGCCGGCAGTCGCTGATTTCGACAATGGTCAGCGGCTGGCGGATGTTCAAGGACTGATCCATGTCTTCTCCGTCATTCCGGCGAAAGCCGGAATCCAGGGAGTCGGAGGCACTGGACCCCGGCGTTCGCCGGGGTGACGACGAGATCGCCGCCTCCTGAAGGTTTTCCTTGCGTTTGCCCCGGCCGACATGGCCATGTTGCCGGGGCGTTTTTTCAGAGATTCGCTATGACACCCAAACGCATTCTGGTCCTCGGCATCGGCAACATCCTGTGGGCTGACGAAGGCTTTGGCGTTCGCTGCGTCGAAGCCCTCGGTGCCGACTGGGATTTTCCCGACAACGTCACGCTGATGGATGGCGGCACCCAGGGGCTTTACCTGCTGCCCTACGTCCAGGAAGCCGACTGCCTGCTGGTTTTCGATGCCGTCGATTACGGCGATACGCCCGGCACGCTGCGTGAGGTGGTCGGCGACCAGGTGCCGCGCTTCATGGGCGCCAAGAAGATGAGCCTGCACCAGACCGGTTTCCAGGAAGTGCTGATGGCCGCCGAGCTGACTGCCAAGCTGCCGGCCGAGCTGGTGCTGATCGGCGTCCAGCCGGAGGAACTGGAAGATTTCGGCGGCAGCCTGCGCGATGCCGTCAAGGCGCGCATGCCGGCGGCGCTCGGCATGGCGCTGGACTGGCTGGCGCGCTGGGGAGTGCAACCCACTGCCCGCTCGGATGGCCGGAATGAACTGAACAACGTAGCCCTGACCATGGCGATCTACGAAGCGGAGCGCCCGCCCGCCGAGCAGGCCTACCGCCTCGGCGATGCGCGCTTCCTCAACCTGGAGAGCGCCTGATGTGCCTCGGCATTCCCGCCCGGGTCGTCGCCTGCGGCGAACATTTCGCGCACTGCACGAGTCGCGACGGCGATCTGCGCGTCGACATGAGCCTGGTCGGCCCGCAAGCGCCGGGTACCTGGCTGCTCACCTTCCTGGCGGCCGGACGCGAAGTGATCGATGACGAACGGGCCGCCGCCATCAACGCCGCGCTCGATGCCTTGGACGCCGCGCAGAACGGTGCCACCGATTTCTCGGCCTTCTTCGCGGATCTCGACCGCGAACCCCAACTTCCCGATTTCCTGAGGACGGAAAAACAATGAGCCTG
>JAEUOD010000030.1 GCA_016791065.1 Dechloromonas sp.
GCGCGGCTCTGACAGCGCGCCCGTAGCTCAGTTGGATAGAGTATCTGGCTACGAACCAGAGGGTCGGGCGTTCGAATCGCTCCGGGCGCGCCATTCAGAACAAACAGAAAGCCACCGTTCGGTGGCTTTTTTGTTATGGCCTTGAGGATTGGTTTCTTGGGGCGTTGCCGGAGGATCGTATGGTGAAAGAGTATTCCCCATCGCTTGACGCTGCGCTCGATACGGTCGCCGAGTATCTTCAGCAGGCGCGGAGCGCCCTGTTCATCACTGGCGCGGGGATTTCGGCCGATTCCGGTTTGCCTACCTATCGTGGTGTTGGCGGTCTTTATGACAGCGAGGCTACGGAGGAGGGGCTCAGAATCGAGGAGGCGCTTTCGGGCGACGTTTTCGCTGTCCGACCCGACATTACCTGGAAGTACCTGATCCAGATCGAGGAAAACTGTCGCGGGGCACAGCCTAATGCGGCGCATAGCGCGATTGCGGCGCTTGATCGGCATCTCGATCGGGTGATGGTATTTACCCAGAATGTCGATGGCCTGCACCGAGCGGCGGGGAGCCGCGAGATCATTGAGATTCACGGCAATCTGCAGCATCTGGTCTGTACCGGTTGCGAACACGAAGAGGCAGTGCCGGACTTTTCCGGGCGCGAAGTGCCGCCCTTGTGTCCTGATTGTGGCGCCGTTCTGCGCCCAAACGTGGTTCTGTTCGGCGAAGCCTTGCCGGAAGAGTCGCTGGACCAATTCATCGATGCGCTCCAGGAAGGCTTCGACATCGTTTTTAGCATCGGTACCTCCAGCGTATTCCCCTACATTACCCAGCCAGTGGTTTTTGCTGCCGGCAGCGGTATTCCAACGGTTGAAATCAATCCGTCGATGACTCAGCTCAGCGAGATTGTTGATTACTACATTCCCCTTGGTGCGGCCGAGGCAATGACCGAAATCATGCGTCGCGCTGGCTTTCCTATGCCGGTGTAAAGCTGCTTTACGGCAGGCTAATGCCTTGTGCTACAAGCGTTTTCGCAGGTTCTCAAAATTATTGGTGCACTGCACAAAAAGTTCTTGACATTGCCCTTTGGTTGGTTAGAATGAAGTCATGCTGCAGTGCAACATAAACAGCCTGCAAACCAAGTTAACCAACCCTTAGGAGATTCACCATGTTCACCAAGCCTGAAGATTTCACCAAGTCCAGCTTCAACTTCGCCCTGTTCTACGCCAACACCACGTTCGATGGCATCGAGCGTCTGGCTCTCCTGAACCTGGCTGCTGCCCGTTCGGTTTTCGAAACCACGATGTCGAACATCACCGCGCTGCTCGGCGCCAAGGACGTCAAGTCCTTCGTCGATCTGCAGAAGACCATCGCTACCCCGTCCATCGAGAAGGGTATGGAATACTCGCGCAACGTGATCGCCATCGCCTCCGAAACCAAGGACAAGATCGCCAAGGAAGTTGAAGTCACCGTCGCCGACACCAACGCCAAGGTTTCCGGTCTGGTCGAAAAGGCTCTGGCTTCCGCTCCGGCCGGTTCCGAAGCTGCCGTCGCCGCCGTCAAGTCCGCCATCAAGACCGCCAACGAAGCCTACGAAGGCCTGAACAAGGCTGCCAAGCAGGCTGCTGAAGTTGCCGAAGCCAGCGTTGCCGCCGTGACCGATGCCACCATGAAGGCCGCCAACGTCGCCGCCCCGAAGGCTGTTGCCACCAAGGCTGCTGCCAAGAAGGCCGCCTAAGCTTTCAGGTCACTGAAGCAAAAAAACCGGAGCGTGCTCCGGTTTCTTTTCGTCTACGTTCTGGGGAATCGACTGCCCGGACCGCGGAGCAGCAATTACTTGCGCGGTGCCCTGATCGGCTTGCCCTTGCTGCCGCGATTGCCGCGACAGAGCGCCAGGCGATCACCCTTTAGCTTACCGGCAACGCCATCGATGACGGGAATGATTTCCTCCAGGCCCATCTTGCCCGGGGCGGCATCGACCAGCTTGAGGCCACGGCCCTTCGCCAGCAGGCGGATTTCCTCGATGTCGAAGACCAGGGCACGTCCGTCTCCAGTTACGCAGGCAACTTCACCCGCCGCCGGGGCGGCCATGAACACGGCGGGCACCTCGTTCTCGCCCAGCGTCAGGAAGGCCTTGCCGGCCTTGCCGCGCGAGAGGAAGTCTTCACCCTTGCAGCGGAAACCGTACCCGCCATCGGCCGCGACCAGATAGAGCTTTTCGTTGCTTACTGCCATGGCCAGGCAGGGCTTGCCGCCGTCCTGGAAGTCGGCCAGCGAGGTGGCCGGTACGCCATCACCCTTGCCGCCGGGAATGTCGGCGGCGGCGATGGAATAGGCGCGGCCCTTGGTGTCGAGCAGGATCAGGTGATCCACTGTGCGACAGGGCAGGCAGGCGAGCAGGCTGTCTCCGGAGCGGAAGCTCAGTTGCGTCGGGTCGATGTTGTGGCCCTGGCGCGAACGCAGCCAGCCATGCTTTGAAACGATCAGCGTGGTCGGTTCGTCGGGGATGGAGACACTCTTTGCATCCGACATCGTGACCTTGGTATCCGCCTCGATCAGCGTGCGGCGGTCGTCGCCGTATTTCTTCGCATCGGCCTCGATTTCGCCGGCGACGCAGGCGCGCAGGGCTTCTTCGGAGTCGAGCAGGTCATTCAGCCCCTTGGCTTCTTCGCGCAGCTTGGCGAGTTCTTCGCCGATCTTGATGCCTTCCAGTCGTGCCAACTGGCGCAGGCGGATTTCAAGGATGTCCTCGGCCTGGATTTCGGACAGCTTGAAATGCGCCATCAGATCGGCCTTGGGGTCGTCCGATTCGCGGATGACCTTGATGACGCGGTCGATGTCGAGCAGGATGGCCTGTCGGCCTTCGAGGATGTGGATGCGCTTTTCGGCGGCAGTCAGGCGATGCCGCGTGCGGCGCTCGACGGTACTCAGCCGGAAGCGGCACCATTCCTCGATGATGCTGTAGAGCGAAGCCTGGCGCGGGGCGCCTGCGACGCCGAGCACCGTGAGGTTGATCGCGGCATTGGTTTCCAGGCTGGTGTGGGCGAGTAGCAGGCGCACCAGATCGTCCTGGCCTTGGCGCGACGAAGCCGGCTCGATGACCAGGCGGATCGCATGTTCCTTGCCTGATTCGTCGCGCACGCCGCTTTCCGAGATCGCGGACAGGAAGGCAGCCTTCAGGTTCAGCTGTTCGGGCGTGAACACCTTCTTGCCAGCCTTTTCCTTGGCCACCGGGTTGGAACAGGCCTCGATTTCCGACATCACGGTGGCCGTCGATACCCCAGGCGGCAACTCGGTGATGACTAGGCGCCATTGGCCGCGCGCCAGGTTCTCGATCTTCCACTTGGCGCGCACACGCAGGCTGCCGCGGCCGCTGCGGTAGGTGGCGGCGATTTCCTCTGGCGAGGAGATGATCTGCGCGCCACAGGGATAATCCGGGCCGGGAATCAGGGACAACAACTGGTCTTCGCTGAAATCAGGGTTGCGGATGATTTCGACGGCCGCCTGCGCCACTTCCCGCAGGTTGTGGGCCGGGATTTCAGTCGCCATGCCGACTGCGATGCCGGAGGCGCCATTGAGCAGGCAAAAGGGCAGGCGGGCCGGCAGCAGGGCTGGTTCGTCGTTGGCACCGTCGTAATTCGGCTTCCAGTCGACCGTGCCTTCATCGATTTCGGCGAGCAGCAGTTCGGCGATCGGCGTCAGACGGGCTTCGGTGTAGCGCATGGCGGCGGCGTTGTCGCCGTCGCGCGAGCCGAAGTTGCCCTGGCCGTCGACGATCGGGTAGCGCAGGCTCCAGTCCTGGGCCATGCGGACCATCGCGTCGTAGACCGAGGAATCGCCGTGCGGGTGGTACTTGCCGATCACGTCGCCGACGACGCGGGCCGATTTGACGTGGCGCGGGCTCTTGTACAGGCCCATGCGGTGCATGGCGTAGAGAATGCGGCGCTGTACGGGTTTCTGGCCGTCGGCGGCCGAGGGCAGGGCGCGGCCTGTGACGACGCTCATCGCGTATTCGAGGTAGCGGCGGGCGGCGTAGTCGGCTGGTGCGGGGATATCGTCGGCCGGACCGAGGGCGGCGGGCGGCAGGGGAGGCGGGAGATCGCCGCTGGCGGGTTCGGCCTGCTCGTCGATGGGGGCAGCGGCATCCATATCGATGGAAGGCTGGCCGGCAACCGGCGCGGAAGCGTCTTCAGCTTCCGGCTTGGGTGCGTTGGGATCGAAGAGATTGAGCTGGTCGGTCATGGCAATGCTTGATGAGTCGGATTCCGGGCGGGCGCAAATGTATCACGCTGGCGCGGCTTTCGCCTTGGTCGTCCAGCCGGGCGAAGCGAGCTACTTGAGGTAGCCCCAGCTTTTCAGACGGCTCGCCGAATACTCGGCGGCCTGGCCACGCTGATTCTGGCGCAGGTAAGCCATGTATTGGGCGGCGGCTTCCGGGCGTTTGCCCATGCCTTCGAGCGAAACGCCCTTGAGAAAGGTGATGCCGGCATTGCCGGGCAGGAGCTTGTCGTAGCGATCAAGGTGTTCATAGGCCAGGCCCGGATCCTTCCGGCCCAGCGCCAGTACGCCGATCAGCTTGTGGGCCTGGGCTTCCTGCGGGTAGATTCCGGCTGCGGTGCGGGCATATTCCAGCGCCTGGGCATCCTTGTCTTGCTCGGACAGGCATTTCGCCATCAGTAGATTGGCGGCGTAGTCGCGCGGCGTGGCCTTGAGCGCCGTTCGGAACTGCTCTTCCGCCTTGCCGTACTGCTTGCCCGCCATTGCCGTTTCACCATTCTGGCAGGCCGCGATGGTCGGTTTGATCCGGCGCAGGGCGGCAGTGTTGTCCATGAAGCGCTCGCGGCCCGGATCGCGCCCGTTGCTCGCCGCGTATTTGCTCTCGGCCAGTTGCTTCGCGGTATCGCGCCGTTCGCTGCTCATCGGGTGGGTCGAGAACATGGTCTGCAACATGCCGGGCGAAGATTTCTGCTGATCGACCAAGAGTTGCTGCAGGCCGATCATGCCGCTGGCCGGGTAGCCGGCGCGGACCATGTATTCCTGGCCCAGCGCGTCGGCCTCGCGCTCGTTGTCGCGCGAATAGCTGGAGAGCAGCACGCTGGCCCCGAGCTTGGTGCCGATATCGACCAGCCCACCATAGCCGGCCGCCGTGCCGACAATGTTGGCGCCGGCCATCGCGACCTGCGCGATCATCGCCTGTCCCTGGCGCTGGGCGGCATGCCGGGCATTGACGTGGCCGATTTCATGACCGAGCAGGGCGGCGAGTTCGGCTTCGTCATCGAGTTCGACCAGGATGCCCCGCGTCACCCCCATGGCCCCACCCGGGAAGGTGTAGGCGTTGACGTAGTTGGCGTTGAGCACGCGATAGGAATAGGGCATCTGCGGCCGATGCACGTTGGCATCGAGCCGCTGGCCGACCTCGGTCAGGTAACGATTGACCGCGGCATCCTGAACGGCACCGAGATCCTGCGAGAACTGTTGCGGCGCGACCTGCTTGTCGACGGCCTTTTCCTCGTCCTCGTTCATCCCGACCAGGATGGCCCCGCCGCCGGTCGGCGAGGTGGCACAGCCGGAAAGGGCGGCGGCACCGAACAATCCGAGCACCTGGCGGCGCGTGATGCGATTGCGGCGCAGGTTCAGCGCCAGTTCGTCGTGATCGTTCATGGGCGGCCTCCGCGGGCGTAAGGGCGATGGAGTCCTGATTTTCCGACAAATCGGGCGGACAGGCCATCGTGCTCATGTGCTCTGTCTCGACAGCGCCAATATCGGGACTACACTGTATCGAAGGCACAAGAAAGTCAGGGAGTGCATGGAACATACCGGCATGCAGATCGCCCGGCTGTCGCCGGACGAAGCGCTGACCGCGCTGGATAGTGCCATCGGTGGGCTGGCACCGCGGGAAGCGGCTCGGCGCTTGCAGGAATTCGGTCTGAATCGCGTTGCGGCGGCGGCTGGCACGCCTTGGTGGTTGACCTTGCTTGGTGAATTCACCCATTTTTTCGCGCTGGTCCTCTGGCTTGCTGCCTTGCTTGCCTTCGCGGCTGCTTTCATGGAACCGGGGCAGGGCATGTTCGAATTGGGTGCGGCCATCGTTGGCGTCATCGTCGTCAATGGCAGTTTTTCCTTCTGGCAGACTTACCGGGCGGAGCAGGCGCTGGCCGCACTGGAAAAGCTTCTGCCGCAACAGGTCAGGGTGCGGCGCGGCGGGCGCGAGATCGATCTGCCGGCAGAGCAGTTGGTGCCCGGCGATATCCTCCTGCTTGCCGAGGGAGCTAAGGTGCCGGCCGATTGTCGACTGGTCGAAAGCTGGGGGCTGCGCGTCAATCTGGCGACGTTGACAGGCGAAACCTATCCAAAAGCCCGCAGCGCAGCCGCCGAACCTGCCGCGGAAGTTGACCCGCTGGCAGCCCATTGCCTGTTGCTGGCCGGCACATTGGTCGTTTCGGGGGAAGGGGCTGCCGTAGTGTACGCCAGCGGAATGCGTACCGAGTTCGGTCGTATTGCCCATCTGACGCAGCATGCGGGCGATACCGAATCACCGTTGCAAGGTGAAATCCGCCGCGTTTCCCGCCTCGTCGCCATGCTGGCGCTCGGTCTCGGGAGCGTTTTTTTTGCACTCGGACAATTTGTCGGCCTGCCGTTCTGGGCCAACCTGATGTTCGCCATCGGCATCATCGTCGCCAACGTGCCGGAGGGGTTGCTGCCGACCGTGACGCTATCGCTGGCCCTGGCAACCCAGCGCATGGCCCGGCGCAACGCGCTGGTACGCCATCTGCCAGCGGTTGAAACCATGGGCAGCGCGACTGTCATCCTGACTGACAAAACCGGGACACTGACCCAGAACCGCATGGCGGTACGCGAGTGGTTCGCCGAAGGTAGGCACCACCTAGCGGCCGAACGCTGGCCGGCGGCACGCGATGCGCATCTGCGCGCCGTTGCACGCTTTTGTCACAGCCTCAAATTCATCGATGGGCAACCGACCGGTGATCCGATGGAGGTTGCGCTCTGGCAGTTTGCCGGAGAGCTGCCGATGAACTGGCAGTTTGCTGGCGAGATTGCCTTCGACGCTGAGCGGCGGCGGATGTCGGTCTATGGCCGGGAGGCTGATGGTGGAGGCGTCTTGCTGTGCAAAGGCGCGCCGGAAAACCTGTTACCCCTATGCACCACCTGGCGCGAGGGGCATGTTACGCGGCCGTTCGATGAAAAGGCTCGCGAGTGCTTTCGTCTTGCCCATGAAGATCTCGCCAGTCGTGGCCTGCGCGTCATCGCTTGCGCCTGGAAGACTTTGGTGGCTGATGAGGTGCCGAACGAGGCTGGGCTGGAGTTATGTGGCCTGATTGCGCTCGAGGATCCGCTGCGGCCGGATGTGCACCAGGCCATCGAGCGCTGCCACGAAGCCGGCCTGCGCGTCATCATGGTCACCGGCGACCATCCGCGTACCGCATTGGCGGTGGGCCGCGAAATCGATCTGATCCGCAGCCGGGAACCGCGTGTGCTGACGGGCGACGAGGTATGCCGGATGAGTGCCGCTGAATTGCAGATTGCTCTCGATGCGGTGGATGTCATCTTTGCCCGCGTAACGGCCGAGCAGAAGATGCTGGTCGTCCAGGCACTGCAGCGCAAAGGCGAGGTCGTCGCCGTCACCGGGGATGGCGTGAACGATGCACCGGCGCTGCGTATGGCCGATATCGGCATCGCCATGGGCATGTCGGGCACCGATGTGGCGCGCGAAGCGGCCGATATCGTCCTGCTTGACGACCACTTCGGCACCATCGTCAATGCCATCGAGGAAGGACGGGCGGTTTTCGCCAATATCCGCAAGTTCATCACCTATATCCTGACTTCGAATATTCCCGAATTGATTCCCTACCTGGCCTTCGTGCTGTTTCGCATTCCACTACCGCTGACCGTGATCCAGATTCTGGCCGTCGACCTCGGCACCGACATGTTGCCGGCACTGGCGCTCGGTGCCGAAAAGCCCTCATCCGATGTCATGCGGCAGCCTCCCCGGCCACGTGGGGAGCGCCTGCTTTCTGGCGCGTTGCTGGCCCGTGCCTACCTTTTTCTCGGGCCGCTTGAAGCACTCGGCGCCATGGTTGCCTTTTTTTTCGTGCTCGAAGGCTTTGGCTGGCAATACGGTGAGATGCTCGCCGCCAACGATCCGCGTTATCTGCAGGCGACGACGGCTTGCTTGGCGGCCATCGTCATGTCACAGATGGTCAATCTCTTTGTCTGCCGCCATCCGAGTTTGCCGGCCTGGCAATTCCCGCTTTTGAGCAATCGCTGGCTACTGGCCGGTCTGGCAAGCGAAATCGCGCTGATGCTATTCATCACCTACACGCCGTGGGGCAATCGGCTGTTCGGAACGGCTCCGTTGCCATTGACGGTATTTCTCCATACCTTGCCCTTCGTGCTCTTTCTTGGCTTGGCCGAGGAGACGCGTAAATGGCTGATACGGCGCGCTTAGGCGGACTGGCTTAGCGCCTTGGCAATGCAATTTCGCCCGACCCGCGGCTTCGGCACGTTCCGGTCGAACCAGGCGCGGACATCCTCATCGAGGCCGATGCCGTACATATAGTTGTAGAGCGCCTTGTTGAGGGCCTTGCCGAGGCGATCGTGGTCCACGCCGGTGGGATCAATGAACTCGACGTCGTTGGTGGCGAAGCTGATCGGCGGCAGCGGCTTGAGCTTGATGCCGTATTCGGCCGGATTGAGCCCGACCGGGGAATGCACCGTGCACGCGAATCGGTGCCAGAAGCCGGACTGGATACAGCCTTCGATGAAAAGCTGGCGGACATATTCGAGGGCATCCACCGTATCCTGCACCGTCTGGGTCGGGAAACCGTACATCAGGTAGGCGTGGACGAGAATGCCGGCATCGCTGAAAGCCCTTGTCACACGGGCAACCTGGGCGACCGAGACACCTTTTTTCATGAGGTTCAGCAAGCGGTCCGAGGCGACCTCGAGGCCGCCGGAAACGGCGATGCAGCCGCTGTCGGCCAACTGGTGGCAGAGTTCAGGGGTGAAGGATTTCTCGAAGCGGATATTGCCCCACCAGGAAATCGCCCGGTTGCGCCGCTGCAGTTCGTCGGCCAGCGCCTTGAGCGCCTTGGGCGGCGCGGCTTCATCGACGAAGTGGAAGCCGGTCTGGCCGGTCTCGCCGATGATTTGTTCGATGCGGTCGGCCAGCAGGCCGGCCGACGCACCGTCGTAGCGGCCGATGTAGTCGAGGCTGACATCGCAGAAGCTGCATTTCTTCCAGTAACAGCCATGGGCCACCGTCAGCTTGTTCCAGCGCCCGTCCGACCACAGGCGGTGCATGGGATTGAGCATGTCGAGCAGCGAGAGGTAACGGTCGAGCGGCAGGCCGTCCCAGGTCGGCGTGCCGACTTCGGCGAACGGAATGTCGGGTTCGCTGGCGTTGAAATAGCGGACATTGCCGTCGACGCGCGCATAGGTGCGGACGAGATTGAGGCGGGGCCGCTTGCCATCCAAGTGTTCGAGCAGGGCGAGGATGGGACGTTCGCCGTCGTCGAGCATGACGTAATCGAAGTAGTCGAAAACGCGTGCCTCCTTCAATTCGCGCAATTCGGTATTGACCCAGCCGCCGCCAAGCACGGTGACGACGTCGGGCGCCTGTGCCTTGATCGCCTGCGCCATGCGGAAGGCGGCATACACCGAACCGGGGAAGGGTACCGAGAGCAGCACGATGCCCGGTTGGTGGCGGGGGAGGGCATTGCGCGTCAGCGTTTGCAGGGTTTCGTCGACCAGCGTCGGCGGCGCGGCCAGTGCGCGGGCCAGCGGTTCGAAGCTGGGCTGGCTGCGGGCCAGCGATTCGGCATAGCGGACGAACTCGAAGCGGTCGTCGACGGCGTCGCGTAGCACGTCGGCCAGGTCGTCGAGATAGAGCGTCGCCAGATGGCGCGCCCGGTCCTGGACGCCGAGGGAGCCGAAGGCCCAGGCCAGCGGGTCGCCGCCCTCGTCGTCGACAAAGGCGTCGAGCGAGGCGAAGCGGGGGCCCTCGGGCAGAAAGTTGCGACCGCAGATGCGGTGCCCGACTGACGGATCGCGGCCCTGCAGGAAGGCGACGGCCGGCGTGACGGTGGCGAGGTAACGCTCGAACTGGTCGGCGAAGCCGTGCAGGCTGGCCGAACGCTTCTTCGGCGGCACCGCCTCCACTTTCCGGTGGATCGCCCGCAGGCCATCCGGTGTGAACAGTTCCAGCACCAGTGCGAGGGCGATGTCCTCCTGCGTCGCCGTCACCCCCTGCGAACGCAGGAAACCGGTCAGGTAGGCCGTCGATGGGTAGGGCGTGTTGAGCTGAGTCATCGGCGGGATGAGGCTGAGGACGTGGCGATCGGTCGGCGGGCGTGGTGCGTTCATGGCCGCCAGTTTACCCGTTGGCGCCGGATTTCCGATGATGGCTGGTTCGCCAGAATGGCTAACGGACTACTGCCAGCAGTACGGGCAGGGCAAGACAGGAGACGCCAAGCAAGACGGCGCGAATGCTGATCTGGCGGAGCACGAGCGGGCGCATACCGGGATGGGACCGGTGCATTGGATGCAGGAAAAGGTAGTACCAGAGGAATATGGGGAGTATCGCCAACAGCGCGCTCCAGGCATAGCTGAGCCCGAATGGCGAAATGACGGGGAGCGCGTTTTCATATCGTTTGCGCAGTATGAAGGGCGTCTCGGGGTCATCGGTTGCAACAACGCTGTAAGGGGCTCCCGGACCGGAACGCAAGTACTCGTCGCGGAACACTTTCAGCGCGAACGATGTGGTTTGGTCGCGGATATGCCCTTGCAGCGAGAATTCCGGCATGAAACCGAAATGGTGGATGATCGGCCGCTGGTATTCGGTGACGAATGTGAATTCTGCCGCCGGATCGACGCCTGCCGCCAGTCTGCCTTCATCCCGGGCTTGGCCCAGTAGTCCCATTGCGAGCGCGATGGCGAGGATTCCGGAAAGCACGATGCCCGGGATTGCACAGGCACGAAGTAGCGCGTCCGTCCTGGCGCGATGTGCGAGTTGCCGGATTCGTGGAGCGGCCTTGTCCAGCAGGGATTGCACGACTGCCGCGATGTCGTCGTTGGGGCTGTTGTCAATTTGCAGCGGGGTCATTTCACTGGCCGCGCAGAGTTCTGAAAGTAGGGCAGCGTAGTCTTGGCGAAACGCCTGCAGATTTTCTTGGGTCGCCAGGTCCGGACAAACAGTCAGTTCGATCTGGCCGTCAAAAATCGCGATGCGGATGGCCCCATGCGGCCAGTCGCCATCCAGGATTCGAGCGCGTTGATAGCGGGCCAAAACGGCTGGCTGGCCGAGTCGCTCATCGGCATAATCCTCCGGCTCCAGGCTATCCTTGTCGAGTATCAATCCGGGGTAGCCGGCGCTCAATTGCGCTACCAGCCGGACGTTTCTGGCCTCAATTTTGGCTGCCAAGCAGGCGTCCTCATCCGCAAGCCATCTCGGTGCACCGGCGTTGTTCGCAAAGCGCTTGCTTAAATCGATATCCTGCAGCGTCGTGGCAAAATATATCTTTGTCATTTCGAGTCGCGTTGATGAAGATTCCTGTTGTTGCCTTCACGCTGGGTCTTGTATTGCTCTTTCCCGGATCGGGAGCAAGCGCAACGGAGCCCTTGCCTGACCCTAAAGCCGTCCAGCAACTGCTCAAGCCGTCTCGCATCATAATCCATGTGCATAGTTCGATTGCCGATACGGGGTTTCTGAAATACCTGGAAACTGATTTGCGTGAACGCCTGCAGCCGGCGATCAGCATCGAGTCCTCCGACTTCGGCGGGCTTTCAAGAATGACCGATACCCTGGAAGGAACGGAAGGGCTTCAGCTCATCAGTCGAGACATCGACTGGAGCCGGGAAAGTGGCCGAATTCATGTCTTCATCGTGCCGAACGAATTGCGTTTGCCGCCGGCAAGATTCAATTTCGCGGTGAGTGCCGGGACGCCCCTAACGCCTTTTCATCTGATTGCCGTGTCGCTGGCGCGATTGCAGTCCACCGGATTGATCGTGCGTCAGCGCGATCAATCGCCACGAAAGACCGCAGAGCGGGTGACGAAGCTGATCGTCAAGAACGTCGCCAAGGTGATTGGCTATTCGTCGAGCACGCAATGCGTATTCGGTTTCCCGCGTTCGCTGGGGGAACTGGACAGCATGCCTTCGGGCTACTGCGAACCCGATCTGTCCATTCTCTTTGAGGCTGGCCTGGCGCAGCCGGTGCATTGAGACACCGGGGCGCCGTGGCGGAACGGCGTCATGGGCGCCCCAGTTTTTGCCGTATGGCGGGCAGCGCGGCCTGAGCGGCACGTTCGCCTTCGAGCATGGCGTCGTTGCGTGCCTTGAAATCCCAGGACTTCACGTAGGGCAGGTTTGGGCGGATGACGATATCGGCGCTGGCCAGTTCTGTCTTGCCGATGACGCCGCCCATGATGGTCGTGGTCTGCCAGAGAACGCTGGTCAGGCTGTCGACCGGCTGTCCTTCCGGCCGGGCCGAGATATCGATGGCGATCACGATGTCGGCGCCCATCTCGCGAGCGGCATGGACGGGGATCGGGCTGGTCAGGCCGCCATCCACATAGCTTTTGCCGCGCACCTGGGTCGGCTGGAAGACGCCGGGCACCGCTGCCGAGGCGCGCACGGCCATGCCGGTGTCGCCGCTGCGGAAAACGACGCGCTCGCCCGATTTGAGATCGGTCGCAACGGCGGCGAAGGGCTTGCCGAGCTTGTCCAGCGGGCGATTTTTCAGATGCTGGTTGATGAAGTCCTGCAAGGCCTCGCCCTTGAGAAAGCCTCGCCCGCCCAGGGTCCAGTCGGCAAAGATGTTTTCATCGAGTTGCTGGGCGAGTTTCTGCATTGCATACGGGTCGTAGCCGCCGGCATAGAGCGAACCGACCACGGCGCCGGCGCTGGTACCCACGACATAGTCGGCGACGATGCCATGCGATTCGAGGACCTTGATCGCACCGATATGCGCGAAGCCTCGGGCTGCGCCGCCGCCCAGGGCAAAGGCGATTTTCGGCTTGTGGGGTGTGGCCTCGGGCGTGGGCTTGCTGCCGGTGCTGATGCAGCCGGAGAGAGTCAGGGTGCAGGCGAGAAGAGCAGCGAGCGAGAGGGATTGGCGGCGGGTGGGTACGTTCACGGTGGCGGGCAGGATGTCAGGACTGAGCGCGCGATTTTAGCCGCTATGGGGCATGCCGCATTGTGACGATCGGTAGCAAAGGGTCCCGCGCAATGAAAAAGACCGGTGGGGTCTCCACCGGTCCCTGGCTGCTGCAAACCGACTCAGTTGGCCGGTGGCTGGTTGGCCGGTCCACGCGGACCGGCGCCGGGGCCGCGTCCGTCACGCATGCCACGCTTGCCCATCTGCGTCTGCTCGTCGAAGGTCTTCTTCTGTTCCGGGGTCAGTTGGGCGTAAAAGTCCTTCATGGCCACGACATGCTTCGACATCGCATCCTGATGCTGCTTCTGGAATTCCAGCATCTTGTCGGCGCGCTCCGGTGCCGTCAGCTTGGCCATTTCTGCCGGGTCGGGACGATTGGCCTTGCCGGCGAACGGGTGCGACTCCTGGAACTTTGCCCAGGCAGGTTCCTGTTGCGGCGTCAGCTTGAGGGCGTCGTGCAGGCGTTGCTGATGCATTTTCATGCGGTCGGCGTAACGGCCATCCGCCCGTTGCCCGCTCATCGGGCCGGCGCCCATGCAATCGCCGCGGTAGGCAAACGACGGGGCAGAGACGAGAGCGGCGCTGGCGCCGAGCAGGAGAGCGGCCAGACGCATTTTGTTTGTATTCAGCATGATTCACTCCTTGATTGGTGACGAGCGGGATATACCGCCTTGGTGATGATTAGAACGCAAACATGTAATCAGGCTATTTCTGGCATGGGCAAAAGTGTTGCAATCTGTTTCCGGGGTGGGCCGTCCAGTGTGTCGCAATGTAAGAACCCTGCAACAAGGCGGAGCGAGAATGCGCGCCCCGTTTAATCGTAGGCGCCGTTGCCCATGTTTTCCTCCTTTTTGTCTCATTCTTCCCGCAGGGGCTTCTTGTTCCTGGCGCTCGCCGTGCTGCCTCCTGCGCTGTCGGCTGCCGTTCAGGAAAATCTGCCCGTCACTCGTCCGGATGCTGCTGCCGTGGCCCAGGATATCGCCAGTGCCGGGCGCCTGCGCGCCCAGTCACAGCGCCTGGCCAAGCTCTACCAGCAGGCGGGCCTGGGCATCAATACCGAGGCCACCCTGCAGCAGATTGCTCAGGGCAGCGCGGAAATGGATGGGGAATTCGCGAACCTTGCCCGTTACGGAAGGAAAAGCAGTGCGCAGCGCGTATATGGCCGCTGCGATGGGCTATGGCGCGAGTTGCGCGCCCTGTTGAAGAACCGGCCGGCGAGGGCGGGTATGGAGCGGGTCAATCAACTCGGCGACGAAATGATGATCGCCAGCGGCAAGCTGACGCTGGTCATCGAAGCCGAGGCCGAGACACCAGTCGGCCGCCTGCTCGATCTTTCATCGCGCCTCAACATGCTTGCTCAGCGCCTGGCTCGACTTTACCTGCAGGCGCAGGCGGGGGATGCGACGCAGGGCGTTCGCGTCGACATCGAGCAAGCGCGCCGCGAATTCGCGGCCGGTCTCGGCGAACTCGACAGCGCCCGCGACAATACGCCCTCGAGCCGTGCTGCGCTGTCGCTGGCGCGCAATCAGTGGGTGTTTTTCGACATCGCGATCAGTCAGCTCAATGCCTCGGCGCGCGATGACGGCAAGGCGGTACGCAATGTCGCAACGAGCAGTGAGCGCATCGGGCAGATGCTCGACGATGCCAGTGCGCAGTACGTCCGGGATTACGCCGAGGTGGTGCGCCAGGCGCGGCGTTAGACGTCGGCTTCGACCAGCCCACCGTCCTTCTCCATCCAGGCGCGGCGGCCGGCGGCTTCGCCCTTGCCCATGAGCAGGGTGAAGGTGGCGGTCATCTGTTTGATGGTGTCGCGGTCGGCCTGGAAGGGCACGAGGCGGCGGGTATCGGGACAGAGCGTGGTTTCCCAGAGCTGGTCCGGGTTCATTTCGCCGAGGCCCTTGAAGCGGGAGACGGTGATCTTGTTTTCCGATACGCCTTCATCGGCGAGCTTTTGCAGCGTCTGTTCCTTTTCCGCTTCGTCGAGGCAATAGACCTTGCGCGTATGGCCGCGCGCTTCGACGTCGACGCGGAAGAGCGGCGGCTGGGCGACGTGGATGTGGCCGCGCTCGACCAGAGACGGGAAGTGCCGCAGGAACAGCGTAAATAGCAGGACCTGGATGTGCGAGCCATCGACGTCGGCATCGGACATCACGATGATGCGGCCGTAGCGCAGGCCGGAAACGTCGACCGAGTCGATCTGGTCGAGACCGTGCGGATCGACGCCGATGGCGACGGAAATGTCATGAACTTCGTTGTTCTTGAACAACTGGTCGCGGTCGACTTCCCAGGTGTTCAGCACCTTGCCGCGCAGCGGCAACACGGCCTGGGTTTCCTTGTCGCGGCCCTGCTTGGCCGAGCCGCCGGCCGAGTCGCCCTCGACGAGGAAGACTTCGTTGCGCGTGATGTCGTCGGATTCGCAGTCGGTCAGCTTGCCGGGCAGGGTGGCGATGCCGGAAGACTTCTTCTTCTCGACCTTCTGCGTCGATTTCATCCGGTTCTGCGCCGCCTTGACGGCCAGTTCAGCGATCTTCTTGCCGAAATCGGCGTGGCTGTTGAGCCACAGCTCGAATGGGTCACGCACCATCTGCGTGACCAGCTTGTAGGCGTCGCGGCTGGTCAGCTTTTCCTTGGTCTGGCCCTGGAATTGCGGGTCGAGCACCTTGGCCGAGAGAAGGTAGGTCATGCGGCCGCAAACGTCTTCCTGCGCCAGCTTAACCTTGGCGGGCAGGATGGCGTGGTGCTCGGCGAAAGTCTTGATCGCCTCGAAGACGCCAGCCTTGAGCCCGGCTTCGTGGGTGCCGCCGTCCAGCGTCGGGATCAGGTTGACGTAGCTTTCCGGCTTGCCGCCGCCTTCCTCGAACCAGGCCAGCGCCCAGGTGGCGCCTTCGCCGACGGCGAAGCCGTTGGGGGTTTCGACATACTTCTCGGCGACGAAGATCGGCGCCACCGGTTGGCCGACCATCATCTCGTTGAGGTAATCGGCCATGCCGTTCTGGTAGCACCAGACCTTCTTGTCCTGGCCTTCAATGTCGAGTTCGACCGTGACGTTCGGCATCAGTACGGCCTTGGAGCGCAGCAGGTGTTCCAGTTGCGCCAGATTGACCTTGGGCGAATCGAAATATTTCGGGTCGGGCGAAATGCGCACCGTGGTCCCGGTATTGCGCTGGCCGCAATCGCCGATGCGGCTCAGCGGTTCGACGACGAAACCGTCGCCAAAGACGATGGTATGTATGCCGCCGCCGCGCTTGATCTCGACTTCGAGGCGGGTCGACAGCGCATTGGTCACCGAAACGCCGACGCCGTGCAAGCCGCCGGAGAAGCGGTAGGCGTTGCCCGATTCCTTCTTGTTGAACTTGCCGCCGGCGTGCAGCTTGCAGAAGACCAGTTCGACCGCCGGCTTGCCTTCCTCGGGGTGAATCTCGACCGGAATGCCGCGGCCGTTGTCGATGACCTCGATGATGCCATCGGCGCGTATCGCCACCGAAATCTTCTTGGCGTACCCGGCCAGTGCCTCGTCGGCCGCATTGTCGATGACTTCCTGAACGATGTGCGTCGGGCAGGTCGTCCGGGTGTACATCCCGGGACGTTCCTTGACGGGTTCAAGGTCTTTCAGGACGCGGATGGAAGAGGCGGAGTAGTCGGACATGGCTTCGGAATGGAAATCGGGCCGGGCCAGGGGGAGGCGGCGCGGGGCCGCATTCTAACCCGATGGCTGGCGCGGCGTATCCGGATGTTCAGCGCAAGGGACGGATGGACGGCGCTTCACCGCAACCGGCGCGGCATCGCTCGTAGCCTTCCTGGCAGCTGGCGCATCCTTTGCTGCCGCAGGCTTTCTGGCATGTCCAGAGGCTGTCGGCGCATTGCCGGACGCAGGTGTCCCATTCCGCCCGGGTGGCGGTTGGGGCGTCGCCGGGCGGCAGGCGCAGGCGTCCGCGTGTTTCGCGCGGGCATTGGCTGAGGTCGAAGCTGCGGCGTGGGCCGGGCAGCAGCCGCCATTCTTCCTCCGAGAATTCGAGGCCGGCCTGCAGGGCCGGCAGCGTGCCGTAGCGCAGCGCCCCGCTGTCGAGCAGGGTGTTCAGACCGACGCAATCGGCCTGCCGGGCAGCGGCGAGGGTATCGGTCGGGGCACCCAGGCTGCCCCTGGCGCACTGGTGGGCGTAGAAGAACAGGCGAACCTTGATCGGCAGGTCGGGCAGGATTTCCGGGTTGTAGCGGATGGTTGGGCGGGGGCCGGTGAAGTCGGTGCGGACGAGCACGGCCTGGCTCGTATCCGCCTGGACGGGAACGCGCTGACCGTGTGCATCGGTGCAGCTTTCGAAAGTCGGCGATTCTTCGCTGGCCGCCACGGCAGAGAAGATCAGCGCGGCAAGGAGCGCGATCAGGCGGGCGGCGATCATGGCTTCACCGGCTGGCCGAGGGCTTCGATCATTGCCCGCACGGCGCGGATCTGCAAGCCGTCGCGGGTGGCGTAGTCGGCGCCGGTATAGCCCCACCAGTCCCAGCAACCCTTGGGATTGTAGATCCAGCGGAAGGAGCCCCAGGCGAAGCCGTAGCGCGTCGTGGTTTGCGGGTAGAGCACGATCAGGCGGTTGCTCGCTGCCCAGCCGTTGTAGCCGGCGCCTTCGACGAAGCGGCGACCGATTTCACTGGCGCTTTGCCGGCAGCCGTGGAAGGCGACATGAATGCGGCAGCCGCCGGCGCGGCAGGCGGTGGGCACGAAGGCATAGCCCTCGTGGCCGAGGCTGGAATCGGTCGGGATGCCCTGGATGTAGGGCCGCTGGTCGAACGTAATGATGTCGCCGGCCGGCTGCAGTGTGGGTGGCTTGAGTTCGCCCTGTACGGGGGCGAGCAGGAAGCTGAGCAGTTCACCGGCGGCATCGAGATTCTCGCAGCGGTTGATGAAGGGCGGGCTCGAGGTATTGCAGGCGTTCGGCTTGGGATCGGCGACCGACAGCATGGCGTGGCCGGCATTGGGAACCTTGACGTAACGCACGGCATCGGCCGGCAGGATGCTGCGGTAGAAGGCATCGAGGGCGTCCATCACGGCCGGCGCGACGGTCTTGTCCTGGCCGCCCGAGAGCAGCCAGGCGCGGTCGTCGCGCAGCTTGCCCGGTGCGTCGATCCGGCCGGCATCGGCGAATTGCTTGAGTGTTTGGGCGATGGCGTCGGCCGTCGGCGGCACTTCCTTGCCGGCGGGTTCCATGCAGTTGGCCAGTGCCCGGCTGACCGAGCCTTCGGCGCAGTAATAAGGGCCGCCTGCCAGGACGCCGACACCGCGCACCATGCCTGAATGGACTGTCTGGAATTGCACTGCCATGTAGCCGCCGGAGGAAATACCGGAAACGGTGATTTCCGAGGTCTTGGCACCGAGGCCAGGCAGCGGCGGAACTGCCTGGACGAGGCCGGCGGAGAGCAGCAGGGTGGCGGGAACGAGTCGGGAGAGAAGGGAACGCAGGCTCATGACAGGAAGGCTCCGATCAATAGCAGAGGGTAGGGGAAGGCAACGGTGGGCCGGGCGGCGTTACCCAGGTATTCGAGGATCAGGCCCAGGCTGCCGGGGCGGTTGGCCTGCCATTCGCTGTGCAACTGGTAGGCTGCCGCCTCGGGCAGCGGGTTCTGGCGGAGCAGGGTTTCCACTTTCAGCAGGCGTTCGCCCAGGCGCGACTGGCTGGTCCGGAAAATTCCCTCCATCAGCCAGAAGATCAGGATGGCCGGGATCAGCAAGGCGGCCGGCAGACCTTCGGCCAGGCCGATGGCGCAAAACAGGGTGGCCACCAGCTTGATGAGCAGGCTGTTCTTCTCGTACTGCTCGTGATCGTGCTGCAGGGTGGCCCATTCATGGCCGAGCGGTGAGGGAGTCTGGTTCAAGGGCGTCGCTCCTGGCGGCAGGCTGCACAATGCCGGGAGGATAACAGAAGCGCCATCGAATCCCGCCGGGGCTGGACATTGTCCGCACCTCGCGTATCGTGGGCCGAACCTTGAGCAGATGGATTTTCTCCCATGGCCCGACGCGCCCGTTCCTCGCCTTTCGCTAATGCCTTGCAAAAGCTCGTGAACCGGGCCGGCCAGGATGTCGTGCGGGCCGGATCGAAAGCGGTGCGGCATGCCATCAAGGTGGCGGTCGATCAACAGCGACCGCCTAGCGGGCGGGGCGACTGGATCGCGGGCCAGACGATCGGGCCAGCCGGCCTGCGCCGTTACCATCTGTTTCGACCGCAGGGCGTGCGTGCGGCGGAGCGCCTGCCGCTGCTCGTCATGCTGCATGGCTGCGCGCAGAACGGCCGGGCCTTGGCCGAGAGTACGCGCATGAATGCACTGGCGGCGAGCAAGCGTTTTCTGGTGCTCTATCCGGAACAGGAATTGCTGGCCAATCCGCAGGGCTGCTGGAACTGGTACGACACGCACAGCGGCCAGGCGCAGCGCGAGGTGGCAACACTGCTCGGGATGATCGATCAGGTCTGCCGGCTTTATCCGGTCGATGCGGCTGGCATCGCACTGGCGGGCATTTCGGCCGGTGCCAGCATGGCGGCACTGCTGGCGAGCGAGCAGCCGGAACGCTTCGTGGCGGTGGCCATGCATTCCGGCGTGCCACCGGGCAGCGCCCGCTCGGCTGCCTCCGCCATTGCCGCCATGCGTGGCCGGCGAACGCCCGGCGAGCCGGTATCCCCGGGGCCGTGGCCGCCGCTGCTGGTCATCCATGGGCGGAGCGACCGGGTCGTGGCACCGGAGAACGGGCGCGCCGCGGCAACATTGTGGGCTGAGGTGGCTCAGGCCAGCCCGATGCCGGCAAAAACCACCCAGCGCGGCAAGCGCTACCCTGCCACGACCACCGAATACCGGGTCGGACAGCAGCGGATTGCCACGCTGATCGAGATCGACCGCCTGGGCCATGCCTGGAGCGGCGGAAAAGCCGGCGAGCCGTTCAGCGATCCGGCGGGGCCGGACGCCTCGCGGCTGATCTGGGTCTTTGTGCTGCGGCATTTGCCGGCCCGCTCTTCCCGATAGCGCCTGACAATTTACAATGGCATCTTTATTCCGAATGAAAGTGATCCATGGCCGGAGCCAGCCTGCTTGCCCTGCTCGACGATATCGCGACCATCCTCGACGACGTCGCCCTGATGACCAAGGTTGCCGCAAAGAAAACCGCCGGCGTGCTTGGCGACGATCTCGCCCTTAATGCCCAGCAGGTGTCCGGCGTCCGTGCCGAGCGTGAACTACCGGTGGTCTGGGCGGTGGCCGTCGGTTCGCTCAGGAACAAGGTCATCCTCGTGCCGGCAGCGCTGGCGATCAGCGCCTTCGCTCCCTGGGCGGTGATGCCGCTGCTCATGATCGGCGGTCTCTACCTGTGTTTCGAGGGTGTCGAGAAACTGGCCCACAAGTGGTTGCATAGTGCCGATGAGGACGAGGCGCACCATGCCGCCGAACTGGCCGCCGTCGCGGATGAGACGGTGGACCTCGCTGCTTTCGAGGCGGACAAGATCAAGGGTGCGATCCGCACCGACTTCGTGCTTTCGGCCGAGATCATCGTCATCGCGCTCGGTACCGTGGCCGGCCAGCCGTTCGCGACGCAGGTCGCCGTGCTGAGCGGCATTGGCGTGATCATGACGGTCGGGGTTTATGGCATCGTCGCCGGCATCGTCAAGATGGACGACGCCGGGCAATACCTGCTGGAAAAGGAAGGCAGCCTGGCCAAGGGCATCGGCAAGGGGCTACTGCTCACCGCGCCCAAGCTCATGAAGGCGCTGGCGGTGATCGGCACGGCGGCAATGTTCATGGTCGGCGGCGGCATTCTGAGCCATGGTCTGGGGCCGGTGCATCACGCCATCGAGGAATTGGCGGCGGGTGCCGGGATGGCCGGCGGCATCGTGTCGCTGGTGCTTGATGTCGTCGTCGGCATCGTCGGCGGGACGCTGGCGCTGCTCGTCGTCAATGGCCTCGGAAAAATCAGGGCGGCAACGCGTGGGGTGACATCATGAGCAAGGCATTGCGTCTTTCGGAGAAGTGGTTCCGCTTCGGTCTGTGGATCGTCGCCTTCGTTTTCGCCAGTTTCCTGATCGGGCTGGGCGGAACTATCGTCCAGAACCTACCCAAGGTCGAGCAGCGTTTTACCATCGAGAATTTCATCGACCAGCCTGCGGCCGAGAAATTGCGTGCCGAGCTGCGCGCCCTGCAGGAAAAACGCCAGACGGCGCAGGATGCCCACGACCAGGCCCAACTCAAGCTCAACGGTGCGCGCGCCAATTCGGCCGCGGCGCGCGACACCTTCAACAACTGGCTGGCAACACGCCATGCCACCAAGCGCCCGGAACAGGATGGCGAACTGATCGAACGCACGCAGGCGCTCGACGAACTGAAAATACTCGAACGCAAGGCGCTTTCCGACGTCGAGCGCCAGCAGCAAAACCTGCTCGATGCGCGTCAGGCCGAGGACAGGGCGCAGCGCAACCTGCGCGAACTGGAGCGCGCTGCCTCGGAAAAGCTCAATGTTGAACTGCGCAGTCAGGAATTGCGCGTCTTCGGCTATCGGCTCTTGCTGACCCTGCCGCTGCTTGGCATCGCCGGCTGGCTCTTCGCGAAAAAGCGCAAGAGCACTTGGTGGCCGTTCGTCTGGGGCTTCATCTACTTCGCGTTGTTCGCCTTCTTCGTCGAGCTCGTGCCTTACCTGCCGAGCTACGGCGGCTACGTGCGCTACGTCGTCGGTATCGTCATCACCGTGCTGGTCGGCCGTTACGCAGTCCTCGCGCTCAACCGCTACTTGGAAAAGCAGAAGGCGGCCGAAGCGATGCCCGATGTCGAGCGGCGCAAGGAACTGAGCTACGACACGGCACTGGCCCGCCTGGCCAAGAAGGTTTGCCCGGGCTGCGAACGGCCGGTGGACCTCACCAATACCGCGATCGACTATTGCCCGCATTGCGGCATCTGCCTGTTCGATCATTGTGGCCAGTGCAATGAGCGGAAGAGTGCCTTTGCCCGCTTCTGCCACGCCTGTGGGGCAGGCGCAGTGGCTCAGAATAGCGAAGCGAGTGTCTAACGGGCATTCTGCCGAGTTGAGGCAAGTACGTCTTCCACTTCGTTGCGTAATGTCGATGGTTCGGCGAGTAGGTTGGTGATGCTGAGTCGGTCCTCCTCCAGCCAGCGATCTATATTGTGCTGATCAAGGCGGATACCGAATTCGCCGGACTGACCCAGCAGGCGGCCGATAATCAAGTTACCGAGTTCCTTCTTGAAGTGTCCGGCTTCCCAGTAATAGCGAAGTTGTGTCCGACGATCGCCGCGGGGTGGTATCGCCTCGGTCGTCTCAGGTCCGAGGCCGCTGAAGTCCCAGACTTCGATATGTCCACCATGGCCAAGGTGGTTCACCGCAAGGTCGACGACGCTGCGTTTCCATTCGGCGAATACCTCACCCAGGCCAAGGCGTTCGATCATCAGGCGAATCTGGGCATGGTAAGGATAGATCACAAGGTAGGCCGTGCTGCCCGCGGCCGAGGCCATGGCAAGCGCGGCGTCGAGAGACTGCTCGTCGGACGAGATGCTGCCTTCCTCCAGGCGCAGCCGTGGCGCCCGCCGTACCCAGTTGCGGGCGTTCTCGTTGGCGCGTTGCCTGAAAAGGACGTAGTGCCCGTTCTCGGTAACTTCCTCGATGTAGTTGTAGAGCGGATTGAAGCCCCTATCGGTCAGCATTGCGGGATGTTTTGCACGCTGCAGGCGGATCGTGCCGACGGAATCGCGCAGGCCGGCGATCGAGAATACTGTTTCGGCCAGGTAGGCAGTGTCCGCTCGGGGCGGCGCAGGATTCTCAAAGGCGCTCCGGGGTAGAGGTTTCGATCCGCCGAGAAAATCGAAGAATTCGACGCCCAGGACAATCGTCCGGGGCATGCAGCCAGCGTTGCGCAGCCAGTTTATCTGGCGGTAGGCGGTAAGTCCGGGGCTGCCCGGGATAGCGTGGTTGAAAGCAGTCAGCCCGGCCGCTGCGAACAGCGGGTTTTCAGGGTCAAGACCGATCTCCGCCCGGGAGTTACCGAAGATGCCGGCACTGGCGCAAAGGCGGAGGGCTGCCTGCCAGCGGGCGAGTTCGCGGTGGTGGTCGAGATACGGCTTGATGGCGTTGAGGCCACCAAAACGCGGCGAACCGAAGACGCCCTGCGGGTCGATCAGGATATTGAAGGCACCGACCAGCAGGACGAGTGCGACGAGCGTTGCCAGGAACCAGCGCAGATAGGCATGCCAGGCGGAGTCGGGGGGCGAGTTAGGCATCAGAACTGGAAGTAGAGGAATTCGGTTGGCCGGCTCAAGGCCAGCACCCCAAGAGCGAGCAACAAGCTCGTAGCAATCGCCCAGAAACGGCTGGGTTGCCAAGCGAGGTGGCGTACGGCGCGCAATTCCCGATGATGCTCTTCTGGTAGTGCCGGCTCGAAGCGGCCCATGATTTCCTGAGTGTTGGGGGCAAGGAATGCCAGAACGGCGGCAAAGCAGACCCAGAGCCAGGTTTCTGCGAAATTGGCGCCGCCGCCGAGGCTTCCCCTGATGCCAAGGCTATCGAACAGCGTAGCCAGAAGACCGAGACGCGCCAAAATTGGTTCGGGGACTGCTGCGCCGAAGTAGCCGAGCATGCCGTACAGTATGCGATTGGCCGTTCCCAGGTCGGGCGCACGAAAGTAGACCCAGGCGAATACGACGCACAGGAAGGTCAGGGCTGTCGCGAGGATGCTTCCGAGCTTAGTTGGCAGACGTAGCGGAATGTGCTGGACGATTTCCTTCCAACTGTGATTGATGACGAGAAAGAAGCCATGCAACGCGCCCCATATGACGAAATTCCAACCGGCACCGTGCCAGAGGCCGCCGAGGACCATGGTCGCCAGCAGGTTAGCTTGCCGGCGCAAGGGGCCATGGCGGTTGCCGCCGAGCGGAATGTAAAGGTAGTCGCGGAGGAAGCGCGACAGGGTCATGTGCCAACGGCGCCAGAATTCGGTGATATTGCGCGACTTGTATGGCGAATTGAAGTTGAGAGGAAGTCGCACGCCAAAGAGCCGCGAAAGCCCGATCGCCATGTCTGAGTAGCCGGAAAAATCGAAATAGAGCTGGAAGGTATAGGCGAGCGCAGCCCCCCAGGCCAGGAAAAACGTCGGAGGGTCGGCGTTGGGAGCGAACGCCGGGCCGGCATAGCCGGCTAGGTTGTCGGCGAGCAACACCTTTTTGGCCAGCCCGATGGCGAAGATGCTCAGTCCGATGGCGAAATTCGCCGCATTTGGCCGATAGTTTTCGTCCTCGTCGAACTGCGGCATCATTTCCTTGTGATGCAGGACAGGGCCGGCAATCAGGTGGGGAAAATAGGTTACGAAAAGCAGGTAATAGACGAATCGGTACTCGGTCACCTTGCCGGCATATGCATCGGAGAGGAAGGCAATCTGGGTAAAAGTGAAGAAGGATATGCCGATCGGGAGAATGATGCAGAGCAGTGGATATTCAGTTCCCAAGGCGGTATTGACACTGGAAAGAAAGAAATCGGCGTACTTGTAGTAGCCGAGCAGTGCCAGGTTGAGTGCTACGGCTCCGGCGAGCGCCCGGCGTGCCTGCGGGCGGCCGGCGTGCCGGGCGATATAGCCGCCGGCTGCGTAGTTGGCGCAGATAGAAGCCAAGAGCAGAGCCAGGTAGCGATAGTCCCACCAGCCGTAGAAAAACAAGGAGCATGCCGCTAGCCATGCCGCACCGACCCCTTTCCCGAGTCGACCGAACAGGAAGAAGCCAAGCAGGGTGATGGGAAGATAGGCCAGGATAAATGCGTACGAATTGAAGAGCATGGTCTTTTTGAGGCTTTATTCTTGACGCTATGACGTTGGGGCAGTCCAGATGTTAACCCGGATTTTTCCGGTTCACCCTAGAAGCGTCACGACGATTTCGCGCCGATGGCCGTGGGTGCGGTGCTCGAACACGTAGATCCCTTGCCAGGTGCCGAGCAGCATCCGGCCATCGGCGAAGGGCACGCTGAGCGCGGTGCCGGTCAGGAGCGAACGGGCATGGGCGGCCATGTCGTCGTCGCCTTCAAGGTCGTGGCGATAGGCTGGGTCGCCGTCCGGCGCCCACCGCTGCATCAGGGTTTCGAGGTCGCGGCGCACCGTCGGGTCGGCGTTCTCGGTAATTGCCAGGCTGCAACTGGTGTGGCGCACGAAAACATGGACGATCCCTGCCTTCAGGGCGGATCGGGCGACCAGCGCGGCGATGTCGGCCGTGATCTCGGTCGAGCCACGACCTCGGGTGCCGAAGGCCAGATGATGCTGCTCGGTCACTTCTTGTCCTTGAGCAGCCCCTGCAGGGCGGCGAAGGGGTTGTGCGTTGCACCGCCGCGCTTCGCACTGCTGTCGGTATAGCCGCGGTCAGCCTCGATCTGCTTTTGGTGCTCGTTGTCGTGGCAGTAGAGGCAGAGCAGTTCCCAGTTACTGCCGTCGGCCGGGTTGTTGTCGTGGTTGTGGTCGCGATGATGCACGGTCAGTTCGCGCAGGTTGGCAACGGTGAATTCGCGGGCGCAGCGACCGCAGATCCACGGGTAGATTTTCAGGGCGCGCTCGCGGTAGCCCTCGGCCCGGGCGTCGGCCGCCTTGCGGGCGTCGGCGACGATCTGGTCAAGACGTTGGTGATCGATCTTGCTCATCTTCTGTTCTCCAGGCGGGAACCGGCTGATCGAACGCGCGCCAGCCGGTAGAATCGGGCATTGTTTTCATTTTCACCAATCATCATGCCGCGCATCAAGATCGATCTGCCAGAAAATTTCCTGTTCGCCACCGAACTCCCGATCTACATCAACCACATCAACTACGGCAATCACCTCGACAATTCGGCGCTGATCTCGCTGGTTTCCGAAGCCCGCGTCCGCTTCTTTAAGTCGCTCGGCTACACCGAGATGGATGTCGAGGGGCGTGGCATCATCGTTGCCGATGTCGCCGCGCAATACCGTTCCGAGGCCTTCCATGGCGAAACGATGCTGATCGAAATGGCCGCCAACGACTTCAACAAGTACGGTTGCGATCTCGTCTGGCGTCTGTCCGACAAGGCCAGCGGCCGTGAGGTGGCGCGCGGCAAGCACGGCATCATGTTCTTCGACTACGCCGAGCGCAAGCCGGTTTCGGCACCGCCGGAATTCGTCGCCAAGGTCGGCGCCTGAGCGATGCTGCCGATCCGCTACGTCGAGCCGGTCTTCCGCCCGCCCAGCGAGGCGGAATCCCTGATCCTGCCGGTGACCGATGGCTGCTCGTGGAACCAGTGCACTTTCTGCGAGATGTACACGGCGCCGCAGAAGAAATTCCTGGCGCGCAGCGAGGACGAAGTGCTCGAAAGCCTTCGGCGTACCGGTGATCGCTACGGCGACCAGATTCGCCGCGTCTTCCTGGCCGACGGCGATGCCCTGGTCCTGCCGACCCGCCGCTTGCTCGCTATCCTGGAAGCTATCCGGATGCATATGCCGGCGGTCCGGCGCATTTCGAGCTACTGCCTGCCGCGCAACTTGCGCAAGAAGGAACAGTCGGAGATCGACGAACTGGCCGCCGCCGGCCTGACAATGGTCTATGTCGGTGCCGAATCGGGCGACGACACTGTGCTGGCTTCCGTCAAGAAAGGCGAAACCTATGCCTCGACCTGCGAGGCGCTGGAAAAATTCGGCAGGGCCGGAATCACGCGGTCGGTGATGATCCTCAACGGCCTAGGCGGAAAGATTTATACGCAGCAGCACGCCGAGAATTCGGCGCGGCTGGCCAACGAAACGCAGCCGGAATACCTGGCGACGCTGGTAGTGAGCTTTCCCAAGGGCGAGCAGCGGTTCCGGGCTGATTTTCCGGAGTGGGAGCCGCTCGGCCAGCCTGAGTTGTTCGTCGAGATGGAACAATTTCTGTCGAGGCTGGAACTCAAGCGCACCGTCTTCCGTAGCGACCATGCCTCCAACTGGCTGGTCCTCAAAGGCACGCTCGGTGCCGACAAGGACCGCTTGCTGGCGCAGGTTCGGCAAGCCATCGCGGCGCCCGGGCAGGCGCATCTACGACCCGCCTGGGCGCGCGGCCTCTGAGATTCAGGCAGCTTTGCCGACGCGCAGGGCGGCGAAAATGGCGAGTGCCTGCAGGATGGCGATACCGACCAGTACCTCGCCGAACTGGCGGCCGTCCATGAGGCGGCCGAAGACGACCGGTGCCAGGGCCAGGCCGAGATCGAGCCCGGAATAGACGAAGCCATAGACGCGGCCGAAGGCAGCCTGGCCGAAGCGGGCCGTGGCGGCGCGACGGACCAGAAGGTCGCGCGAGGGGCCGGCGATGCCGGTGCAGAAGCCGATGCCGGCCATCAGCGGCAGGATGCTCCAGCCCGGCAGGATTTGGGCGGCGAGCAGCAGGGCGAGGAGGGCGGCGAGACCCAGTGCGCCGGCGATCAGGTGATCGTGCTCGCCCTTCTGGGCCAGGAAGCCGCCGAGCACGATCCCGGCCGCGCCGCCCAGCAGGTAGGTCGAGAGTGCGGTCGCCGCGGTGGTCAGGCTCAGCCCGTAAAGTGCTTGCAGGATCGGGCTCGCAAAGTTCTGGATGGCGCCGAAGGCGGCCGTGATCAGGAGGAAGAACAGGAAGCAGAGCCAGACGGCGCGCACCCCCAAAAAACCGAAGGCGGGAATGCCTGCCTGCTTTGGGTTGGCGGCGTGCCAGCCTTCGGGGTCGGCGATTGCTTCGCGCCGCCAGAAGAGCAGGGCGAGAGCGAGCAAGGCGACGAGCACGGCACCGAGAGCGGCGTTGCGCCAGCCGCCGGTGGTGGCGAGGCTGGTCAGGAAGAGTGGAGCTGCCGCCCAGCCGAGGTTGCCGGACAGTCCATGCACCGAAAAGGCATGGCCGAGGCGGGCCTTGGAGACGTGGCGGTTGAGGACGGTGAAGTCGGCCGGGTGGAAGACGCTGTTGCCGAGTCCGGCCAGGGCGGCAACGAGGACGAGCATGGCGTAACCGGTGGCAAAATGCAGGACGACGCCGGCCAGCGCGAAGCAGGCGATGCCACCGCCCAATACGCGTGCCGCACCGAAACGATCAACGAGAAAACCGGCGAGCGCTTGGCCGATGCCGGAGACGATGAAGAAAACCGTCATCGTCGCGCCGATACCCGTGAAGCTCAGGCCGAAATCGGCCATCAGCCAGGGAAAAAGTGGCGGCAGCAGCAAATGGAAGAAGTGTGAGACGCCGTGCACGAACCCGATCACCGAGATCGTTTCGATATCGTGGCTGGCAGGGGGCGGCAGTGTGGTGGTCGTCATGGGCGGCATGCAAGCAGGGAGCAAGTGCCAGTGTAGTGAAACTTCGTTTGACCGAAATACGATAATCTGACATAAATTATCGCAATGCTGACACACCTTCCATTCGATCCCTGCCCCCGGCGGGCGCCGACCGCCGACGAACCGCTGACCGTCAATCTGCGCAGCCTGCCAGCCGACGTCCGGGTACCGGTCCATAGCCACGACTGGGCGCAACTCGCCTATCCGCTGCGCGGTGCCCTGCGCATCTCGGCGGCCGGAATGGCCTGGCTGGTGCCCGCTTTTCGTGCCGTCTGGATACCGCCGGAAATCGAGCACGAGGTGGTGGCGCTCGGCGAAGTCGAATTGCGGACGGTCTATGTCGCCCGCGTCGCGGCTCCCTTGTCGCTCGAGTCGTGTGCTGTGATCGAGGTGTCAGACTTGATGCGTAGCCTGATCGAGGCGCTTAGCGGGGTGGCGGTGGAGGAACTCGAGGAGACGGACCGGCGCGACCTGATGATTCGGCTGCTGCTGGCCGAAATGCATCGGGCGCCGCCGCTGTCGCTGGGCTTGCCGCTGCCGCGCGACCGGCGGCTGCAGGCCTTGTGTCAGGCATTGATCGATGATCCCGCCATGCCGTTGTCGCTGGCCGAATGGGCGGTGCGCGTCGGTGCCAGCGAACGCACGCTGGCCCGGTTGTTTCAGACCGAACTCTCGATGAGTTTCGGTGCTTGGCGACAGCAAGTGCGTCTCGCCCGCGCGCTCGACCTGATCGGGCGCGGCCGCCCCGGCGGAGATGTCGCTGCCGAACTCGGCTACGCCAGCCAGGCGGCTTTTTCGGCAATGTTCAAGCGTGCCTTTGGCGTATCGCCGGGGCGTTTCATGCAGGAGCGGGCGAAAGTGGTTTGAGGGCCGTGCAACTCAGGGGGCGTCGGGTTCCAGCGTCAGCGATGCCGAATTGATGCAGTAGCGTAGCCCGGTCGGTGCCGGTCCGTCGGGAAAAACGTGGCCGAGGTGGGCGCCGCAGTCGTGGCAGGTGACCTCGGTACGGATCATGCCGAAGCTCTTGTCGACGTGTTCGTCAATCTGCGTAGCATCCTTGGGCGTGTGGAAGCTCGGCCAGCCGCAGCCGGAATCAAACTTGGTTTCGGAGCGGAACAGCTCGGCGCCGCAGCAGACGCAGCGATAGGTGCCATCGGTATGGCAATCCCAGTAGCGGCCGGTAAAGGCCCGCTCAGTCCCTTTTTCGCGGGTGACGTGGAATTCGGTAGGGCTCAACTGGGCGCGCCATTCGGCGTCGGATTTCTCGATTTTCGGCATGGCTGGGTCAATTCCGGGTTGGCGACGGAAGGTCGGACACCTATACTCGTCGAAGATTCACTTAGCGACACAGGATAACCGACATGAACCCCAGCCCCCTCTCCGACGACGATCTCGACCGCCTGGAGGTATTGCTCGAAGCAGACGTATTTGCCGGCGAGGCCATGCGCCTCGATGAAATCCAGGCCATGCTGTGCGCCGTCGTCAGCGGTCCGGAGCCGGTCCAGCCGGCCACATGGTTGGCCGAGGCGCTGGGCAAGGGGATGGACAATGCGACTGATCCGGCGGTGGCGGAAGTGCTTGGCCTGCTCATGCGCCTCAACAACGACATTGCGGCCGCCTTGCTGGCCGACGAAACCATTTCTCCGGTGTTGTATCCGGTTGACGAGGCTTGTACGGAGTACGACTACGAAGCCTGGGCGGATTCCTATGTGTTCGGTGCCGGGCTGGCCGGCGACTGGTTCGAACTGGCCGGCAAGCATGCAGACGATCTTTCCGAACTGCTCGAGCCGATGTTCCTGCTCAACGGCATGCTCAAGGAGGATGTCGAGAAAAGCGGCGAGCGCTGGTTCTCGCCGGCCGAAGAAGCACGCCTGGTGGCAGATATCCAGGACAACCTGCCGGTCATCGTACAGACCCTCTACAACTTCTGGCGCAACAAGCGCATGGGGGGCACGGCGCGCCGCGAGGAGCCGAAATCGGGTCGCAACGACCCGTGTCCGTGCGGCAGCGGCCGCAAGTACAAGCAGTGCTGCGGCCGGCCGGACAAGCTGAACTGACTACTCATGGCCGGGGCCGTCGGCCCGGCCAGCGTATCACCCCAGTTCGACCGGGATGAAAATGCGCGCGTCGCCGCGTTCAATGAGCACGGCGACGCGCTTGCCGGCCTTGGCGACCAGGCTGCGCAACTGCTCCGGGGCTTTCACGGCTTCGCCATTGACCGAGACGATGATGTCGCCGCGCTGAATCCCGGCCCGGGCTGCAGCCCCGCCGACGTTCTCGACGAGCACGCCGCCGTTCACTTCGGCCTGCTTCTGTTCGGCGGGCGTCAGTGGCCGGACGGCAACACCGAGCCTGCCCCTGGCGCTGTCCTGCGGGCTTTCCGCCGTCGCTACCTTTTGGTCGCCAAAGCTGCCGACCTTGACCGCGATGTCGCGGCTGGCACCGTTGCGCCAGACCTGCAGGTTCGCCGTCTGGCCTACCGCCATGCCGGCGACGACAGCAGGCAGTTCGCCGGCGCTGGCGATTTCCTTGCCGTCGATGGCGAGGATCACGTCGCCCGGCTCAAGGCCGGCCTGTGCAGCCGGGCCTCCTTTTTCCACGGAGTTGACCAGGGCGCCGGCCGGCTTTTTCAGGCCGAAGGAGTCGGCCAGCGACTGGTTGACCTCCTGGATGCTCACGCCCATGCGACCGCGCTGGACCTTGCCGTGGGTGACGATCTGCTTCTCCACGTTCATCGCCACCTCGATCGGGATGGCGAAGGACAGCCCCTGGTAGCCGCCGCTGCGCGAGTAGATCTGCGAGTTGATGCCGATCACCTGGCCGGCCATGTTGAACAGCGGGCCGCCGGAGTTGCCCGGATTCACCGCGACGTCGGTCTGGATGAAGGGGACGTAGCTGCCGTC
>JAEUOD010000099.1 GCA_016791065.1 Dechloromonas sp.
CAACGAGCGTAGCCAGAAGCTGAAGTACCACATCCAGACCTCGGGCCGTTCGCTGCACGCCCAGGAAATGGACTTCAACGACATCCGTACCACGTTGCAGGCGCTGATCGCCATCTACGACAACTGCAACTCGCTGCACACTAACGCCTACGACGAAGCGATCACCACGCCGACCGAGGAATCCGTGCGCCGTGCGATGGCCATCCAGCTCATCATCAACCGCGAGTGGGGCGTCGCCAAGAACGAGAACCCGAATCAGGGCGCCTTCGTCATCGATGAACTGACCGATCTGGTCGAGGAAGCCGTGCTCAAGGAATTCGAAGCCATCGCCAGTCGCGGCGGCGTGCTCGGCGCCATGGAAACCGGCTACCAGCGCGGCAAGATCCAGGAAGAGTCGATGTACTACGAGCACAAGAAGCACGACGGTTCCTACCCGATCATCGGCGTCAATACCTTCCTCAATCCTAAGGGCATGGCGCAGCAGGAAATCGAACTGGCGCGCTCGACCGAGGAAGAAAAGCAGGGTCAGATCAAGCGCCTGCGCGACTTCCAGGCCCGTAACGCGGACAAGGCGCCGGCCATGCTGGAGAAGCTCAAGCAGACCGTGATCGAGGATGGCAACGTCTTCGCCGTGCTGGTCGATGCCGTCAAGGTTTGCTCGCTGGGGCAGATCAGCAGCGCGCTCTACGAAGTCGGCGGGCAGTACCGGCGCAGCATGTAAGCAGCCTTCGCCCGCGGGTGGGCCTATTCCGAACCCGACAGGGTGGATGAGAGACGACAAGGACGGCGGGGCCAAGTACCCCGCCGCTTTTCGTTTGGCGGACGAATCGGGCGGTGGGTGGTTCTGAAAGCAGGATTTCCGGCGCACAATATCGGGGCGCCCGAAAATCCGACCCAGCATGCTGCCTCTCAAATCTCACCTGATCGCCGACGAAAAGACGGTTCCCCGCATTCACCTGATCGGTACGCTGGCGGTCGTCCTGTTGTTGACGCTCGGGCTGGCCGCCTTTTTCTCATGGCAAAACCTGGAGGAGCAGCGCGCATCGTTCGCTCGTATCGAGAAGGCGGGCGTGCGCCTGATCGAGGGGCGGCTCAATGCCGAGATGCAAAGCGCGGTGGGCTACATCGAGTATTCCCGAACCCGTACCGAGGCCGTGCTCAAGGAAAGCCTGACCGAGCAGGTCGACAACGCCTTGCAGATCGTGCAGGCGATCTACGACCGCGAGTCTTCCCGGCGGCCGGTTGCCGAGGTCAAGCGCCTGATTATCGAGGCCTTGCGCCCGGTGCGCTTTTACGAGGGGCGCGGCTACTACTTCATCGACGACATGGACGGCCAATTCATCCTGTTGCCGACGGCGCCGCAATACGAAGGCAAGATCAGTCTCGATAACCGCGACGACACCGGCCACTACATCATGCGCGGCCTGATCGAAGCGGCACGCAAGCCGCGTGGCGAGGGCTTCTCGCGTTACCGCTGGTATTCACCGGATGACCCGAAGAAGATGTCCGACAAAGTCGCCTATGTCCGGTATTTCGCACCGTTCGACTGGCTGATCGGCACCGGCGACTACACCTACAAGTGGGAACAGTTGCGCCAGCAGGAGGTGCTCTCCCGTCTGCGCCCCTTGCGCTTTGGCGAGAGCGGCTATATCGGCGTGATCGATCGCGATGGGCGTAGCCTGGTTTCGCCGAGCAATCCGGCGCTCGAGGGAAAGCATTTCAGCGATATGCCGCCGGCCGAGCGGGCGGCAGTGGAAAAGCTGTTCCGGGTCGCCACGCCGGCCGGGGCTTTTGTCAGCTATGAGTGGCCCGATCCAGCAAACGGGCAATTGACCCACAAGACGGCTCTGGTCCGTCTGGTCGAGCCTTGGGGCTGGATCATGGTGGCGGCCATGGTCGACGACGAGTTGCAGCAGGCGATTGCCGCCGAACAGAAGCGGCAATTGGCCGATAAGGCACATCTCAAGAGCAACCTGCTGCTCGCCTCGGTACTGGCGCTGATGTTCGGTCTGATCGCCTCGCTGTTGTTCTCGCGCTGGTCGAAGGCGCTTTTCTCGGCCTACCACGAGCAGAATCGCCAGCAGGAAAGGGCGTTGCGCAGCCAGGCCGAGGAGCTGAAGCGCCTGTCCCGTGCCGTCGAACAGAGCACGGCGGCGGTCGTCATCGCCGAGATGGACGGCCGTATCAGCTACGTCAATCCAAAATTCGAAGAGATCACCGGCCGTGCGGCCGACGAGGTGATCGGCCGAAACTGGCAGAGCGAGGAGGGGGGCGTCATTGCGGCGGATCATATTGATGATGTTTGGAAGGCGATACGGGCCGGGGAGAGTTGGCAGGCCGAGTTCCGGGAGAGACGTCGCGACGGCGCGCTCTTCTGGGGGCGTACAGCGGTGTCGCCGATTCTCGACGACAGCGGCCATCTGCAGCAGCTGCTCGTCGTCAAGGAGGACGTCAGTGCCCGCCGCCAGGCGGAGGAAGCTCTCTGGGCCAGCGAGAACAAGATGGCGACCATCCTCGATAGCGTCGACGCCTACATTTACATCAAGGGAACCGACTACCGTTACGAATACGTCAATCGGCGGGTTTGCGAACTCTTCGGTGCGGAGCCTGAGAACGTCATCGGTCGCGACGACGGACCGTTCTTTGATGCGGCAACCTGCGACAACCTGCGGCGCAACGATCGGCGCGTCATCGAGCAAGGCGAGCGGGTGGTCGAGGAGGAGGTCAATACGACCATCGACGGCCACATCACCAGCGCCTTCCTTTCGGTCAAGTTGCCCCTGCGCGACAAGGACGGGGTAATCCACGCCCTGTGCGGGATTTCGACCGATATCACCCAGCGCAAACAGGTCGAGGCGGAACTGGAGCACTACCGGGATCACCTGGAATCACTGGTGGCTTCCCGCACGGCCGAACTGGCCGAGGCCAAGGAGGCGGCCGAAGCGGCCAGTCGCGCGAAGAGCAGCTTCCTGGCCAACATGAGCCATGAAATCCGGACGCCGATGAACGCCATCATCGGTCTGACTCATCTGCTGCAGGGCGAGGTGCTCGATGCCCATATTCAGGACCGCCTGGGCAAGATCAGCAACTCGGCGCGACACCTGCTCCAGGTCATCAACGATATTCTCGACCTGTCGAAGATCGAGGCTGGCCGGCTGAGCCTGCAGCTCTCTTCGTTCGCGCCGCGCGAGTTGGTCGGACAAGTCAGGGCCATGCTCGACGACAGGGCTAGGGAGAAGGGCTTGCTCCTCCTCGACGACATTGACGCACGAGTGCCGGATCGCCTGCGCGGTGATCCCATGCGATTGCAGCAGGCCTTGGTCAATTTCATCGGCAACGCCATCAAATTCTCCGAACACGGCCGTATCGTCGTTCGCCTGACCGTCGATGCGGAGGATGAGGAGGTGCTGACCCTGCGCCTTGCCATCAGCGACCAGGGCATCGGCATGACCCCGGAACAACAGACCCAGCTCTTCAAGGCGTTTTCGCAGGCCGACCAGTCGACCACCCGCAAGTACGGAGGGACCGGGCTTGGCCTCGCCATCAACCGCCATCTGGCCGAAATGATGGGTGGCGAGGTCGGGGTGGAAAGCCAACCGGGGGTCGGCAGTACCTTCTGGATGACGGCACGCTTGGAACGTGTCGTTGGCCAGGCGACGAATATCGAAGGGCCTGTTTCGCCCAAGCTACCCGAAGAGATCATTGCCGAGCGCCATGCTGGCCGCCGCATCCTGCTGGCCGAGGACGAGCCGGTGAATCAGGAAGTTGCCGGCGAACTGCTAGGTTACGCCGGCTTGAAGGTCGATTTCGCGAACAACGGTGCGGAGGCGGTGGAACGCGTGAAGACCTGCGATTACGCGCTGGTCCTCATGGATATCCAGATGCCGGTGATGAACGGCATCGATGCCACCCGGGCTATCCGGGCGCTGCCTGGCCGGGGCGGGATTCCTATTCTGGCGATGACCGCCAATGCGTTCGAGGAAGATCGGCAGTCCTGCCTTGCTGCCGGGATGAACGACCATATTGGCAAGCCGGTCGATCCCGACTGTCTCTACGCCAGTCTTCTGCGCTGGCTGGATGCCTCGCCGGAAAGGTAGGGCAAAAAAAGGGGGCGCGGCCTCTCGGCGGCACCCCCGGTCGGTTTGCTCGGAATCAGCGCATCGATTTCCGGCGTCGGATCAAACTTAGGCCGCCCAGCGCAACGCCGAGCAGGGCCATCGAGCCCGGCTCGGGGACGGCCGTCAGGGCAACGGTGCCGCCATCCTCGACGAAGTATGCGAAGGGGTACATATTCGAGAAAGGCGTGTTGTTGCAGCCGGCGCCGGTGTAACCCGCCAGGCCACAAACGATTTCCGAAACCTGCAGGTTGTCAGGGTTGCCCATCTGGTTGTTGACGATGAGATCAAGGATGACGCCGCGAGCGTCGGCCATGTCGTTGCCGTAGGCATCGAACAGATAGCCGCGGAGCAGGCTGTTTGGATCGAGGTGGGCCTGCAAGGCGACTGCGGTGTTCGACACGGCGCCGCCTCCGGTTACGGAGAAGCTGGCCAGCAGCGTTCCGTTGTCGGCACCGTAGTTTCCGGCGGCAGATCCGAAATCGAGGTTGCTGTCGGCGAAAAGCTTGATGTTGCCGTTGCTGAAACTGGGCGCCATCTGAGCTGAGAGGTTGCCGCTAACTGAATAGACGACCGTGATGTCCTTGCCTCCGAACGGGCCGTTCGCGCTGGAATTCAGCAACTGGTAGGCGCCGTGCTCGACGAAGACGTATTGCGACTGGTTGGCAGGATTGGGGCCGGCCTGCACGAAGCCGACGCCGCTGACATTGGCGTTTGCCGCGATCGGTGTCGCGCCGGGCAGGCCGCTGCCGTTGGTGTTGATCTGCCAGGCCGGGGCCGCCTGGGCGGTCTGTAGCCCCACGGCGAGGCCCACGGCACAAAGTCCGCGGGCCAGGCGCCCAACTGCTTGAGTTTTGTTCATGCTGTTCTCCTGAAGACGGAGGAGGGAAGCGTGGGCTTCTCTCCGATGAATAGATTCCAGAGTTTTATTATGAAAATGGAATATATGACATATGTCTTCCGGAGGGAAGGGGTTTTGGCGGAACCCCGCCAGCTACGGTCGTCTTGCAGGAATGGTCAGTCGCCGAAGCGACGCAGGCCGTCGAGATCGAGGACGTTGATGCCGCCGTATTCGCTGCGCACCAGGCCGGCGTCTTCGAGTACCTTGAGGGCTTGGTTGGCGCGCTGACGGGAGACGCCGGCCAGGTAGCCGAGTTCTTCCTGGGAAATCTGCAGCAGACGGTTGGTGCCCGGGTAGAGCACGGGATTGAACAGGGCAGCCAGGCCGCGTGCGATGCGGGCATCGGTGTCGAGCATGCGCTCGTTTTCAATCATGCCGATGAACTGGCCAAGGCGTTCGTTCAACTGGGCGATCATGTAGCGGTTGAAGGGAATGCTGTGATCGAGCAGCCAGGTGAAGGTGGCGCGGTTCATGAAGGCGACGCGGCTCTCGCGAATCGCCATGACGTCGTAGCGCCGCGGTTCCTTCTTCATCAGCGAACCTTCGCCGAACCAGCCGCCGGTGCTGATGCCGGTCAGCGTGGTGGTCTTGCCCGTGGTCCAGTGGCTGGCCATCTTGCCGAGGCCGGAAACGAGGCCCATCCAGTAATCGACGGGTTCGCCCTTCATGCAGATGAAGGCGCCGGCGGGGAAGGTCCGTTCGGTGGTGCCGGCCAGCGCCCGCTGCATTTCGTCTTCGGTCAGCGCCTGTCCCCAGAGCGATGTGCGCAGCAGTTCCTCAGCGTTTTTCAAAGGTCTTGTCCGGATGGTCTCCTGAGGCCTGATTATATGCTGCGGGTTTGGCCGGCAATGGGGAAAATGCCCGAAATCGTCAAATGGACGGCCCCGAAATTGCTTTTCCCATGCCGTCCGAAATGGCGATGGCCGGAATATCCCGAAAAACGGTCTTCCGCGCCGCGCCTGATCGAGTGGATTGTCGTCAATGCAACGAGCAGGGGAGAAACAAGACAGATGGAATTCGACTATGCGAGCAGTCCGCTCGGCGTCCTGATTGCCTGCCCGGCAGCCAATCTTCTGCGCATTGCTTCGTTGGCCGCCGCGCCCGATGGAGAACTCGATGCGGAGACCGTTGCCCGTCTGCGTTGCGAGGTCGAACGCGGCGTTCTCGACAACTATCACCCGCTCGATGCCTGGCCGGAGCTGGCGCGCGGTCTGATGGGCGAAACACCTTCGCGCATGCTGCGGGCCTGGCGCGAAAGCGGCGCGCTGGCCATCCTGTTGCCGGAAATCGATGCCCTGTTCGGCGTGCCGCAAGCCGACAACAATGGCGAGCTCGTCGATATCGGTGAGCATCTGTATGCCGTCGCCGACCAACTGGCCAAGGCCGGGGCACCGCTCGCCGTGCGCTATGCGGGACTGCTCTACAACCTGGGCAAGGCCGATTCGCCGCTCCAGCATTTGCCCTCGCACTACCGCCATGTCGAACGCGGCCTGCCGCGTGTGCAGGTGGTTTGTGCGCGCTTTCATGTCGCGCCCGAATTCACCGAACTGGCGCTGCTCGCCACTGCCGAGCTGGAACGCATTCATCGAGCCGCCGAAATGCGGGCCGGCTCGATTGCGGCACTGCTCGAACGGGTCGATGCCTTCGCACGTCCGGCGCGCTTCGAGCAACTGATGTCCCTCTGCGCTGCCGACTACCGGGCTTTTCCCGGGGCCGGCAACGGCTATCCCAAGGCGCGCTTGATCGAAACAGCGTTGCAAGCTTGTGCGGGCATCGCGCCCGACTCGCCCGATGCCGAAGCCCGGCTGGAACTGCGTGCGATCGCCATCGCCCGCGCGCTGCGCTCAGAGCGCTGGGCTTCTCCGGAAGAGTAATTCTCGCCTTGTGGCGTGGAAATCGGCGGCTGCAAATAATTTTCGACATTGTCTGCCGGATGACATTCAGCGCTCCGGCTGGCGCATAGACTTCGCCTCAACTTGAGTCGAGCCCCATCGCCATACTGCAAGCTTGGTGTAAGGCGGTGGAGCCCACAATGAGTCAAACGAACGTTAGACCGCGTCCCGTCAAGCGCGGCAATGAGGAGACTAAAGAATGCCCACGCAGGCGAATTCCGCTTCGCTGGACGGTTTGCATACCTTCCCGCGACTGCTGTTCCAACATGCGCAGGTGCGTCCCAACGCCCCGGCCATGCGCGAAAAATACCTCGGTATCTGGCAAACCTGGACCTGGTCCGAGGTGTCGGAGCGCGTCCGTGCGCTGGCTTGCGGCCTGGCGTCGCTCGGCTTCAAGCGCGGCGACAACCTGGCGATCATCGGCGACAACCGCCCGCACCTCTACATGATGATGACCGCCGCCCAGTGCCTGGGCGGTGTGCCGGTGCCGCTCTACCAGGATGCGGTGGCCAACGAGATGCTCTTCGTGCTGCAGGATGCCGGTATCCGCTTCGTCGTCGTCGAGGACCAGGAGCAGGTCGACAAGATGCTCGAGGTCAAGGAGCAGGTAACGACGCTCGAGCACATCATCTACGACGATCCGCGCGGCATGCGTCACTACAACCAGCCTTTTCTTCATGACATCCATGAATTGATGGAGATGGGGCGCATCCACGATCGCAACCATGGCGATTTCCTCAATCGCGAGGTCGAGCAGGGGCATTTTGACGATACCTCGGTGATGCTCTACACCTCGGGCACCACCGGCAAGCCGAAGGGTGTCTGCCAGACCCATGCCGCCTTCATCGCTGCCGCCCAAGGCGGGGTGCAGGTCGATAATCTCGGGGCCGACGGCGACATTCTGTCCTATCTGCCCATGGCTTGGGTCGGCGACCACCTCTTCTCCTACGCCCAGGCGCTGGTGGCCGGCTTCACCATCAACTGCCCGGAGTCGGGCGACACGGTGATGACCGACCTGCGCGAGATCGGCCCGACCTGCTATTTCGCCCCGCCGCGCGTTTTCGAAAGCCTGCTGACCTCGGTGATGATCCGCATGGAGGATGCCGGCAAGCTGAAGTACAAGATGTTCCATCACTTCATGGATGTCGCGAAGCGTTGCGGCGCCGACATCCTCGACGGCAAGTCGGTCGGCTTCGGCGATCGCTTCCAGTACTGGCTCGGCAACTTGCTGGTCTATGGTCCGCTGCGCAACGTGCTCGGCATGAGCCGCATCAAGGTGGCCTACACCGCCGGTGCCGCGATCGGCCCCGACCTCTTCAAGTTCTACCGCTCGATCGGCATCAACCTCAAGCAGTTCTACGGTCAGACGGAAACCTGCGCCTATGTCTGCATGCAGCCGGACGGCCAGATCAAGTTCGACTCGGTCGGCCAGCCAGCCCCTGGCGTCGAGATCAAGATCGCCGACAACGGCGAAGTGCTGGTCAAGGGCCCGATGCTGCTCAAGGAATACTACAAGCGCCCGGACGCCACGGCCGAGACGATCAATGCCGAGGGCTGGTTCATGACCGGCGATGCCGGCTTCCTCGACGAGGACGGCCACCTGAAGATCATCGACCGCGCCAAGGATGTCGGCAAGCTCTCGAACGGCGCGATGTTCGCCCCGAACTACATCGAGAACAAGCTGAAGTTCTTCCAGCACATCAAGGAAGTGGTCTGCTTCGGCCACGACCGCGACATGGTGACAGCCTTCGTCAATATCGACATGGGTGCCGTCGGCAACTGGGCCGAGCGGCGTGGCATTGCCTACGCCGGCTATACCGACCTCGCCGGCAAGCCGGAAGTACTGGAGTTGATCCGCGAGTGCGTCGAGCAAGTCAATGCCGACCTTGTGCACGACAGCATGGTGGCCGATTCGCAGATTCACCGCTTCCTGGTGCTGCACAAGGAACTGGACCCCGATGACGACGAACTGACCCGCACGCGTAAGGTGCGTCGCAATTTCGTCGCGGAGAAATACAAGGTGCTGATCGATGCGCTGTATGCCGGCAAGTCCAACCAGTACATCGAAACCGAGGTCAAGTTCGAGGATGGCCGGCGCGGCAAGGTCGCTGCCGACCTCAAGATCATCGACGCCAAGACCTTCCCGATCGTGAAAAAGGCGGCCTGAACATGTCCAAGAAAATAGGTGACGTCATTCTCGACCTGCAGAATATTTCCCTGCGCTTCGGCGGCGTCAAGGCGCTGACCGACATCTCCTTCAACGTCAAGGAGCATGAAATCCGCGCCATCATTGGTCCCAACGGTGCGGGCAAGAGCTCGATGCTCAACGTCATCAACGGTGTCTACCACCCGCAGGAAGGCAAGATTTTCTGGCACGGCAAGGAGCGCAAGAAGATGGAGCCGCACATGGCCTCCCGCCAGAACATCGCGCGTACTTTCCAGAACATTGCGCTGTTCAAGGGCATGACCGTGCTCGACAACATCATGACCGGGCGCATCACCAAGATGAAGTCCAACTTCATCGAGCATGCCCTGTGGTTCGGCCGCGCCCGCAACGAGGAACTGGAGCACCGCAAGAAGGTGGAGGAAGTCATCGACTTCCTGGAAATCCAGCACATCCGCAAGACGCCGGTCGGCCGTTTGCCCTATGGCCTGCAAAAGCGCGTCGAACTGGCCCGTGCCCTGGCTGCCGAGCCATCGATGCTGCTCCTCGACGAGCCGATGGCCGGCATGAACGTCGAGGAAAAGCAGGACATGTGCCGCTTCATCCTCGACGTCAATGACCAGTACGGCACCACCATCGTGCTTATCGAGCACGACATGGGCGTCGTCATGGACATCTCCGACCGCGTCGTCGTGCTCGACTACGGCAAGAAGATCGGCGACGGCGTGCCGGACGAAGTGAAGAACAACGAGGATGTGATCAAGGCCTATCTGGGCGCTGGTCACTGAGGAGCGGGAAAGATGAATTTTTTCTTTGAAGTACTGATCGGCGGCCTGCTCTCGGGGGTCATGTATGCCCTCGTCGCGCTAGGTTTCGTCATGATCTACAAGGCCTCGGGCGTTTTCAACTTCGCCCAGGGCGCCATGGTCTACATGGCTGCGCTGTCGGTCGTCGGCTGTATCGAGAAGGGGGCGCCGCTCTGGCTGGCGATCATCCTCGCCTTCGGCATCATGACCCTGTTCGGCATCGCCACCGAGAAGTTCGTGTTGCGCAAGCTGGTCAATCAGCCGCCGATCGCGCTGTTCATGGCCACCATCGGTCTTGCCTTCTTCATCGAAGGCCTGGCGCCGATGATCTTCGGCAGCGACCCGCGGGCGCTGGAACTGGGCATTGTCGACGAGCCGATCGAATCGGTCCTGGAAAACTTCAACATGGTGATTTCCAAGTTCGACCTCGTGGCGGCCGGTGTGGCGGCAGTTCTGGTGACCGTGCTCGCGCTCTTCTTCCAATACACCCGGGTCGGCCGCGCCCTGCGTGCCGTCGCGGACGACCACCAGGCAGCGCTGTCGATCGGCATTCCGCTGCAACACATCTGGGCCATCGTCTGGGGCGTTGCCGGTTTCGTCGCGCTGGTCGCCGGCATGATGTGGGGGGCGCGCAACGGGGTCCAGTTCGCGCTCACCTTCACCGCGCTCAAGGCCTTGCCGGTGCTCATTCTCGGCGGCTTCACCTCAGTTCCCGGTGCCATCGTCGGCGGCCTGATCATCGGCGCCTCCGAGAAACTGGCCGAAATCTACATTCCGCCGGTCATGCAGGATCTCTTCGGCGGCAACTTCGGCGGTATCGAAGGCTGGTTCCCGTACGTGCTCGCCTTGCTCTTTCTTCTCGTGCGGCCTGAAGGGCTGTTCGGTGAAAAGCATATCGACCGCGTGTAAGAGAGGATAGAACAACATGCTTTACCGTGAAGCCGGTCAGTTCAAGACCAACTACGCCGCCGACCAGCAGGTCTTTCCGATCCGTCAGGACCGGATCGGGATCATCGTCCTGCTCGCCGTCGCCTTCCTCGGTGTGCCGATGTTCGCCAGTGCCTACTGGTTCTCGGCCATCCTGATTCCCTTCCTGATCTTCGCCCTGGCGGCGCTCGGGCTCAATATCCTCACCGGCTATGCCGGCCAGCTGTCGCTCGGTTCGGCGGCCTTCATGGCGGTCGGGGCCTACGCGGCCTACAACTTCCAGTTGCGGATCGAGGGCATTCCGATCATCGTGTCCTTCATCTGCGGTGGTTTGACCGCCGCCGGGGTTGGCATCCTGTTCGGCCTGCCGTCGCTGCGCATCAAGGGGTTCTACCTGGCAGTGGCGACCCTGGCCGCCCAGTTCTTCATCGTCTGGTGCCTGACCAAGTTCCCCTGGCTGTCGAACAACTCGTCCTCGGGCGTGATCTCGACCCAGCAGCTGATCATCTTCGGCCACGAACTGACGACGCCGGTCGAGAAGTACCTGCTGGTACTCAGCATCGTCGTCGTCATGGCGATGGCCGCGAAGAACCTGGTGCGCTCCTCGACTGGCCGGGCCTGGATGGCGGTGCGCGACATGGACGTTGCCGCTTCGGTCATCGGCATCAAGCTGATGCCGACCAAGCTGCTCGCCTTCGCCATCAGCTCGTTCTACTGCGGCGTGGCCGGCGCGCTCTACGCCTTCTGCTACCTGGGTTCGGTCGAGCCGGACGGCTTCTCGCTCGACATGTCGTTCCGGATTCTCTTCATGATCATCATCGGCGGTGTCGGTTCGATCATGGGCAGCTTCCTCGGTGCGGCCTTCATCCTGTTGCTGCCGATCTTCCTCGACGTGGCCTTGCCCTTCTTCGCCGAACTGTTCGGCCTGCCGTTTTCCAGCGCCACCGTGTCGCACATCCAGATCCTGGTGTTCGGTGCGCTGATCATGTTCTTCCTGATCGTCGAGCCGCACGGGTTGGCCCGTCTGTGGCAGATCGCCAAGGAGAAACTGCGTCTTTGGCCTTTCCCTCACTAGGGATGGTCATCGTTTGAGCGGCGGCGGCCCCGTCGCTTGTGTGTAAATCTGGAGGAGACATAGATGATTAAAAAATTCAAACCCGCCCTTGCCGCCGCTGCGGTTTCGCTCGCCCTGTTCGCCCAGGCACAACCGGTTTTCGCCGCCGAGGAGCAGTTCTTCCCGGTCATCGGCTACCGTGTCGGGCCCTACGGCGCCAACGGCCAGTCCTTCTACGGCGGCTTCATCGATTACCTGAACTACGTCAATCTCAAGGAGAAGGGCGTCAACGGCGTGATGATGACCTGGGAAGAGTGCGAGACCGAGTACAACAACGCCAAGGGCGTCGAGTGCTACGAGCGCCTCAAGGGCAAGGCGGCGAAGTCGGCCGGCCCGATCCATAACATGTCCACCGGTATCTCCTACGCCCTGATCGACAAGTCGGCCCAGGACAAGCTGCCGATGGCAATGATGGGCTACGGCCGTACCGACGCGGTCGACGGCTCGGTCTTCCCCTATGCCTTCCCGCTGGTCACCACCTACCAGATGCAGGCCTCGGCCATCGTCAAGTTCATCAAGGACAAGGAAGGCGGCAACCTGGCCGGCAAGAAGATCGTCTATCTCTATCACGACTCCGCCTATGGCAAGGAGGCCATCATCGCGATGGAAGCCGAGGCCGCGCTGAACAAGTTCACGCTGGTGCAGATTCCGGTCGCCCACCCGGGCAACGAGCAGGGCGCCCAGTGGCTGAAGATCCGCCAGGAAAAGCCGGATTTCGTCGTCTTCTGGGGCTGGGGCGTGATGAACCAGACCGCGCTCAAGGCTGCCCAGAAGGTCGGGTTCCCGCGTGAAAAGATGATCGGTTCGTGGTGGACCGGTTCCGAGGAAGACGTCATTCCCGCCGGCGATGCCGCCAAGGGCTACATGGCCGCCACCTGGAACGTCGCCGGCAAGCAGGTACCGCTGATCGCCGACATCGAGAAGGTGGTCTACGGCGCCGGCAAGGGCAACCTGCAGGACAAGGCCAAGATCGGCACCATCCTCTATAACCGCGGTGTGTCTGCCGCCGTGCTGTCGGTTGAGGCGATCCGCAAGGGCCAGGAAAAGTACGGCAAGGGCAAGGCGCTGACTGGCGAGCAGACCCGCTGGGCGCTGGAGAACCTGAACATCACCGAAGCCCGCCTCAAGGCCATCGGTGCGACCGACCTGCTGCCGGAAATCAAGACCTCCTGCGACAACCACGAAGGTTCGGGCAAGGTGAAGATCCAGCAGTGGGATGGCGCCAAGTGGGTGCCGGTATCGGGCTGGATCGAAGGCAACAAGGGCTTGATCCACCCGCTCTTCCAGGCCTCCGCCAAGCAGTACGCCAAGGAAAAGGGCATCACCCCGCGTGATTGCTCCAAGGAAAAGTAAGGCGAGAGAGGGTGATGGCGAGGGGCTGGCCCCTCGCCATTTTCCGGCTTCCATGCTTCGGGAACAGCTATGAGTACACAAACCGCCGCCGTCGCGGCCGACAACTATCTGAGCATCAACAACATCGAGGTCATCTACGACCACGTGATCCTGGTGCTCAAGGGCGTGTCGCTGAACGTCCCCAAGGGCAAGATCGTCGCGCTGCTCGGTGCCAATGGCGCCGGCAAGTCGACCACCCTGAAGGCGATTTCCAACCTGTTGCGCGCCGAGCGCGGCGACGTCACCAAGGGCTCCGTCGAATACAAGGGCGAGCGCATCGACCAGTTGTCGCCGAACGAACTGGTCAAGCGCGGCGTCATCCAGGTCATGGAAGGCCGGCATTGCTTCGGCCACCTGACCATCGAGGAAAATCTGCTGACCGGTGCCTATACCCGTTCGATTTCGCGCAGTGAGTTGAAGGACAGCCTGGAGAAGGTCTATCACTACTTCCCGCGCTTGAAGACGCGTCGCACCTCGCAGGCCGGTTATACCTCGGGCGGCGAGCAGCAGATGTGCGCCATCGGTCGTGCCTTGATGGCCAAGCCGGAAATGATTCTGCTCGACGAGCCTTCGATGGGCCTGGCACCGCAGATCGTCGAGGAAATCTTCGAGATCGTGAAGGATCTCAACAGCCGCGAGAACGTCAGCTTCCTGCTCGCCGAACAGAACACCATGGTGGCGTTGAAGTACGCCGACTTCGGCTACATCCTTGAAAACGGCCGGGTGGTGATGGAGGGCGATGCCGAAGGGCTGCGTACCAACGAGGACGTCAAGGAGTTCTACCTGGGCCTCAGTTCGGCTGGGCGCAAGTCCTTCAAAGAGGTCAAGCACTACAGACGCCGCAAACGCTGGCTCTCGTAGCGGGTTGCAGTGCGCCGCACATGGCGGCGTTGTCGGCCGGCTTGATGGCAGGAGCCAACGGCGCCGGCCTTCGCCTTGCCCTGCGCGGCTACTTTGCAACCCTTGGGCTGTGCGGACATTCCGCTGAAACTGAATGCCTGGCCTATCGGAACAAACGGAGAACATTGAAATGAGCTATTACGATCCGCTCGAGACCCGCGATCCGGATGAGCGCGAGGCAGACCTGATGGACAAGCTGGCGCGCCAGGTGGCGCATGCCAAGGAAACGACGTCCTACTATTTCCGCAACCTGGCCGGGGTGAATCCCTTCGAATGCACGACGCGCGAGGTGCTGGCGCAGTTGCCGCTGACCCGCAAGCGCGATCTCATTGAATTGCAGAAAAAGCATCCGCCGTTCGGCGGCCTGAACTCCCTGGCCCGGCACAAGGCCAAGCGCGTCTTCGCGTCGCCCGGACCGATCTACGAACTGCAGGGCATGGATATGGACCACTGGCGGATGGCGCGCGTGCTGTATGCCGCGGGCTTCCGTAACGGCGACCTGATCCACAACTGCTATTCCTACCACTTCACGCCCGGCGCCTTCCTGATGGAGGGCGGGGCGCGCAAGCTGGGTTGTGCGGTATTTCCCGGCGGGGTCGGGCAGACCGAGCAGCAGGTGCAGGCGATGGTCGACTTGCGGCCGGACGGCTATGTCGGGACGCCTTCCTTTCTGCGCATCATCATTGAGAAGGCCGAGGAAATCGGTGCCGACATTTCCTCGCTGAAAAAGGCGCTGGTGTCTGGCGAAGCACTGCCCGGCATCACCCGCGCCTGGATCAAGGAGCGCGGCATTAGCGTTCGTCAGTGCTACGCCACGGCGGACATCGGCGCCATCGCCTACGAGACGGAGGCCGAGGAAGGCATGGTCGTCGAGGAGGAGTTGCTGCTGGAGATCGTTCGTCCCGGTACCGGCGATCCGGTCGCGCCGGGCGAGGTCGGCGAGGTGGTGGTGACGACCTTCAATCCCGACTACCCGCTGATTCGTTTTGCCACTGGCGACCTGTCGGCTGTCTTGCCGGGACGTTCGCCCTGCGGGCGCAGCAACCTGCGGCTCAAGGGCTGGATGGGACGGGCTGACCAGACGACCAAGATCAAGGGGATGTTCGTGCATCCCGAGCAGGTGGCCGACATCGCGCGCCGCCATCCGGAGATCCATCGCATGCGTCTGGTGGTGGACAATCCCGGTGGGCAGGACCGCATGGTGCTGCACTGCGAGATCGAGGCAGGTGGCGAGGCGCTCGACAAGGCGGTTGTGGCCAGCCTGCGCGACGTTACCAAGTTGCGCGGCGAGGTGGCATTTGCCGCGCCCGGGGGCTTGCCGAATGATGGCAAGGTCATTGAAGATAGCCGGATTTACTGATCCGGCCTTTTTCCCATGCGCATTGCTCCGCTCTTGCTTGCCCTGCTGGGTTTCTCCGCCGTCGCGGCGGAACCTGCACTCCGGCCTTCGGCCAATCTCCTCTTCAAACAGCCGGAATTGCTCCGGCCGGGGAGTTGCGTGGCCTATCGCGAGGGGGGGAGCGGCTGGGTGATGACCGACCCGGTCTACTACCTCAAGGGCGCCGTTATCACGGCCGAGGTGCGAACGCGCCATCTCGGGAAATGCCCGGTGGTGCCCGGCAAGACCCTCGAGCAGTACAGCCGCGATGAATTCAATCGCCATGCCCTGGCTTATCCCTGCGTTTCCGAGAACGTGCCGGAGCGCGATGAGCAGATCGGCATGGTTCGCCTGCGCGTCACCGATTGGGAGACGCCGCATGCACGAAAGGCCGAGAACGATGGCCGCCTCTATCGCGGCATGTTCATCGACCGGAAACTGGAAAAAGACATGGAAATCGAACTTGAGGCCGACCTGCTCGGCGCCTGTACCGAATGAGCCGGCCGCTGCCGCTGGCCGGCGTGCGCATCCTCGACCTGACTCGTCTGCTGCCGGGGCCGGTCGCCACCCTTCACCTGGCCGACCTCGGGGCCGAAGTCATCAAGATCGAGGACCCGCAAATCGGCGACTACGCTCGCACGCTGGGTACCGGGCAAGGCGAGGACAGCGCCTATTTCCGGATGATCAACCGCAACAAGCAGGGTCTTTGCCTCGATCTCAAGAAGCCTGAAGGCGTCGAGATATTCCTGCGGCTGGCCCGCGATGCCGATGTCGTGGTCGAAAGTTTCCGCCCCGGCGTCATGGACAAGCTCGGTGTCGGTTACGACCGGGTTGCCGCCGTCAATCCACGCATCGCCTACTGCGCCATCAGCGGCTACGGACAGGATGGTCCGTATCGTGACCTGGCCGGGCATGACATCAATTACCTCGGCTACGCTGGCGTGCTAGACCAGATCGGCACCGAGGGCGACAAGCCGGCCATTCCCAACTTCCAGATCGCCGACCTGCTCGGCGGTGCACTGACCGCCGCCATGGGCATCCTGGCCGCGGTGCTGGAAGCACGGACGACCGGTCGGGGACGCTTCATCGATGTCTCGATGACCGACAGTGTTCTTGCGCACACCTATTTCGCCATGCTGCGCCTCAACGATGCCGGTCAGTCTTCGCCGCGCGGCACCGATCTGCTCTCGGGCGGTCTACCTTGTTATGCCACTTATCGTTGTGCCGATGGCAAGTACATGGCGGTCGGCGCGCTCGAAAGCAAGTTCTGGAAGACCTGTTGCCAGGTGCTCGGCAAGCCCGAGTGGGTGAAGCGGCAATGGGATGCCGCCTTGCGTGACGAGATGGCGGGGCTTTTCGCGGATCGCAACCGCGATGCCTGGGCGGCACAGTTCGAGGCGATGGATTGTTGCGTCACGCCGGTACTCAGCCCCGAAGAGGCCTTGAATAACGAGCAGATCGCGGCGCGCGGCATGGTCTTGCGCGATGAGGGGCTGACCCAGTTTGCGCCCCCCCTGAAGATGTCGGATTTTGATTTTGCGGTGCGCCAGGCGGCGCCGCGGGTTGGCGAGCACAATACATCGATCCTGGCTGCGGCCGGCTATACGGCCGACGAGATCGGGCAATTGCGGGCCAGCGGCGCGCTCGGCTGAGTTCAGGCCGTGACGGCCGTGATGGCATGCGGCATCATCCCCGTAGTGCCGGGTTCCGGCGTCGGGAGAACGTGAATGAAGCAGCAAATCGATGAACTGCTGGCCCGCATCGAGGTCCTGCAGAACGAACTCGAACTCGAGTACGGCAAGGCACGGGAGGAGTGGGCGCGCAAGAAGGCCGAACTGGCCGGCGAATTCCTGCGTCAGCAGCGACGCTACAAGACGGGACTCTTCCGCTTCCTGCTGCGTTCACGGCTGCTCGTCGTGCTCAGTGCACCGGTCATCTACGCCGGCTGGATTCCCTTCCTGTTGATGGACCTTTTCGTCACGCTTTACCAGTCGATCTGCTTCCCGATCTATCGCATTCCCAAAGTCCGACGCGCCGACTACCTGGTTTTCGATCGCGAGGATCTGCCTTACCTGAACATCATCGAGAAATTCAACTGTTTCTATTGCTCGTACGGGAACGGCGTTGCCGCCTATACCCGCGAGGTCGCGGCGCGGACCGAGCAGTACTGGTGCCCGATCAAGCATGCGCGCCGGATCAAGGGCGCTCACGACCGCTATCCGGCGTTTTTCGACTACGGCGATGCCGAGGCATTCCAGCAAGGTTTGAATCGCCTGCGCCGGCAATATGGCGAAGAGGAGAAATCATGAGGACTGCGGGGGGAAGTTTATTTTGCTGCAGTGCACAATAATTGGAATTGCTAGGCTATACTGTGTCTCGAACACATTGAAACTTTTATCCAGGAGACACCTCATGTCCATCAATCCCGAGCAGTTTGCCGCCGCCAACAAGGCCACCGTCGATTCCCTGCTGTCGGTTGCCAATACCGCCCTGGCTTCGGCCGAGCGCATCGCCGCCCTCAACCTGAACACCGCCCGCGCCACGCTGGAAGATGCCGTTTCCGGCGTCAAGACCGTGCTTGATGCCAAGGATCCGCAAGCCGCCCTGGCTGCCCAGTCCTCTCTGGCCAAGCCGGCTGTCGACAAGGCCGTCGCCTACTCGAAGTCGGTTTACGAAATCACCACCGAAACGCAACAGGAACTGGCCAAGATGGTTGAAGCCCAGTTCGGCGACTTCCAGAAGAACATCGCCGGCATGGTCGAACTGGCTGCCAAGGCTGCTCCGGCTGGCTCCGAAGGTGCCGTTGCCGCCATCCAGAACGCCATCGCTGCCGCCAACTCGGCTTTCGGCAACATGAACTCGGTTGCCAAGCAGTTTGCTGAAGCCGCTCAGGCCAACATCGCTGCGGTCAGCAAAAAGACCAAGTAAGTATTTCTCTCCGCTTGGAAAGCAAGGCCCCGCAAGCAATGTGGGGCTTTTTCATTTTCCGATGTGAAATATTTCCGAATAAAGATGAAAAATTGTTGCGGTGCACAACGGATGGCGGCATAATGAATCTGTCTCCTCCATCTCCTCAAAGAAATGGATTCAAGCCCGCCTAGTGCGGGCTTTTTTTTCAACGGACCGGTGCAGCATGCCAAGTCCGGCTATCATTCGCCGCCATGCCGAGGTTTGCGCCTTTACTCGGCACGGGGATACAAGAAAACGGCAGCCAATCCACACGGAGTTTCAGATGCCGGAACAAGACCCTACACCCGATGCCGAGGCCGAGCGCATGCTTGCCGCTGCCCTGGGGGGCATGACACCACGCGAGGCGTTGATCCAGAGTTCCTTGGAAGAGGATGCCAAGGTCGAAGAGCGCAAGGCGGCCATCGCCCGCAACCGCGAGCGGGCGCTCAAATTACTGGAAGCACTGGAAAAGGCACAGGACAAGACCTCGGGCAAGGCCTGAGCCGCGCCTTTCGTTTAGCCTTTGCGGCCGAACAGTCCGCGTACGGCTTCCTGCAGATCGGCGGGGAGCACCACCAGTTTGGAATTGTCCTTGTCGCCCATGCGCTCCAGCGCGGCGATGTATTTTTCCCCCAGCATGTAGGACATCGGCCCCGTCTGGTCGCCGATGGCGGCGGTGATGCGCCGTATCGCCTCTGCCGAGGCTTCGGCGAGCATGACCTGGGCGTTGGCGTCGCGCTTGGCCGACTCGAGGCGTGCTTCGGCCTCCAGGATGGCCGATTGCTTGGCGCCTTCCGAGCGGGTGACGACGGCCTTGCGCTCGCGCTCGGCGGCGGCCTGCATTTCCATCGCTTTCTGCATCGATTCCGAAGGCTTGATGTCCTGGATTTCCACCGATTTGACCGTCAAGCCCCAATCCACTGCTTCATCGGCAATGCTCTCACGCAGCCGTGCCTTGATCTTGTCGCGTGACGACAAGGCCTCGTCGAGTTCCATTTCGCCGACGATGGAACGCAGCGTGGTCATGATCAGGTTGCGGATCGCCTCGGAAAAGTCGGTCACACCATAGACTGCCTTGACCGGATCGGTCACCTTGATGAAGGCGATGGCATTGGTCAGGATCACCGCGTTGTCGCGAGTGATGACTTCCTGCTCCTGAACGTCGAGGATGATGTCCTTGGTGACCAGTTGATAGGCCACCTTGTCGAGGTAGGGGATGACGATGTTGAGGCCCGGTTTGAGCGTCCCGTGGTACTTGCCGAGCCGTTCGACGATCCATTCTTCGCCTTGAGGCACGATACGTACGCCCTTCGCGATGGTGACAACGACGAAAACAAGGATGGCGAGAGTGACGATGAAGCCGGCGTTGAGATCCATGTTGCTACCTTTCTATGCCTTCGTGACCTTGAGATAGCTGCCTTCAACGGCAACTACCCGGATGCGTTCGCCGGCGGCGATCGCCTCGTCGGCGATGCAGACCCACTCCTCGGAGCCTAGCAAGGGGCGCTGAAACCGCACCTTGCCGCGCTCGAAAGGAGCGACGGCGCTGACCAGCAGCCCGATTTCGCCGATTACCTCACCATCTGCCGTGCCAATCCGGGTTTTCTGGAAGCTTTGTTTGAAAACCGTGAACCAGAGCGCCACCATGGCCAGCGAGGCCAGTGTCCAGGTCGCCAGTTGGGCGGTCAGCGAAAAGTCGAAAGCCAGGGCCAGCAGTCCGACGAGCAGGGCGCCGAGCCCGAACCAGACGATGAAGAACGAGGGGATGATCAGTTCGGCGAGAACCAGCGCAATGCCGCCGACAATCCAGTGCCACCATTCGAGAGTCATCTTTTTCTCCTAGCTGCGCGGAGTATTTCGGGTTTGGCGGGATGGGTCAAGCCGGGCTGCGGCTTTCCACAATTGGGCAAGGCCATGGCCTGCCTCTAGAATGTGGCGATGCATACTGCGCTGCTGCTTCTGCCCGATTTCGCCCTGATCATGCTCGGCGCCGCCATCCGGCGCTGGATGCACCTCGGCGATCATTTCTGGAACGGGGTCGAGAAGCTGGTTTATTTCATCCTCTTCCCCGCCCTGCTGATCAACGCCATCGTCAAGACGCGCCTCGATTTCGGTGCTGCGGTGCCGCTGTTGCTCACCGCCTTTGCCGCGATGCTCGGCGGCATGCTGCTCGGTTTCCTTCCGAAGTTGGTCTTGCGTGTTCCTGCCCTGACCTACGCTTCGCTCTTCCAGTGCGGTTATCGCTTCAACTCCTACATTGCGCTGGCTGTTGCCGGCATGCTCTACGGCGCGCCCGGTATTGCGACCATGGGCCTGATTGTCGGCGCGGCTGTTCCGGTGGCTAATCTTGTCTCGGTCTGGGCGCTGGCGCGCCATGGCGAGGTCGGACTCTGGCGGGAGGTGGCGCGTAATCCGCTGATTTGGGGAACGGCCAGCGGCTTCCTGCTCAATCTGCTCGGCTTCGTGCCACCGGCACCGCTGCAGGCCTTTCTCCAGCGCCTGGCCGATGCCTCGATCGCGCTCGGCCTGATCACCGTGGGCGCAGCCTTGCGCCTCGATCGTTCGCCGGGCCTGGGGGGGCTCTCGGCCTGGCTGCTCGGCGTCAAACTGCTGGCGCTACCGCTGATCGCCCTCATCGTCGGAGCGTTGCTGGGCCTCAGCGGTTTGAATTACCAGATCGTGGTGATGTTTGCCGCCTTGCCGACGGCCTCGTCGGCCTACATTCTCGCCATGCGCATGGGCGGAGATGGCCGCAGCGTCGCCTGGCTGATTTCCGCGACGACGCTGGGATCGATGCTGACCTTGCCGCTCTGGGCGGCATACGTCAGCGGCTTGTAACGGACTATTTCTTAGCCCGCCGGGCACCCGGCTTGTCGGCCGTCGCATCCGCCGTTGCCGCCTGCACGGCAGCTTCCGCGGATTGCTGCATCTGTTCGCGCATCTGCTGCATCATCTGCCAGGGCCACATGGCGGCCTCCGAGAAAGCAGTCTTTTCAGGATCGCCGGTGGGAGCAGCGGCTGCTTCGGGTGACATGTTCTTGGCGGCATCGGAAGCCATCTTGCCCATCGCCTGAACGGTGGAAACCGTGGTGCGCTGCATCTCCAGGCCCTGGATGGTCATCTGCAGCATCGAGAGGTTCATCCGCAACCAGCCTTCGACGGCTTTCATATCCTTGATGCGCTTGTCGAGCTCCTCGACGTCGAAGGTCGGGGCGACCATGCCGGGGAGGGTGAAACCCATGTTTCCCCAGAGGTTGCGCATGAAGTTCAGTGGATCGTGTACCTGTTCGTCGGCCATTTTTCTCTCCTCCTTGTTGGAAGATTCATCTTAAACCACTTTACCGGCACTGTCGGGGCGAATTAACCGCTCGTCGAATTCCATGAACATACTATTTGAGTAAATGATAAATTAGCGGCCGCTCGTTAAGGGGATCGGTATGCTCAAGTTGCTGGTGGTTGAGGATCATGCGCTGGTGCGCGAAGGTTTGGTTCGCCTGCTCGGTCAGATCGAGG
>JAEUOD010000115.1 GCA_016791065.1 Dechloromonas sp.
TATGGGCGGCATGACCAAGGCCGTCGAATCGGGCTGGGCCAAGATGCAGGTCGAGACCTGCGCCGCCGACAAGCAGGCGCGCATCGACTCGGGCAAGGACGTCATCGTCGGCGTCAACAAGTACAAGCTGGCCAAGGAAGACCCGATCGACATCCTCGATATCGACAACCATGCCGTGCGTGAAGCCCAGATCGCCCGTCTCAAGCAGATTCGCGCGACGCGCGACAGCGCAGCCGTCAACGCCGCGCTCGACGCCCTGACGAAGGCCGCCGAAACCGGCGAAGGCAACCTGCTCGACCTGACCGTCAAGGCCATCCGCCTGCGTGCCACGGTCGGCGAAGTGTCCGATGCGCTGGAAAAAATCTTCGGTCGTTTCCGCGCCAACAACCAGACCATTTCGGGTGTGTACGGAGGTGTCGTGGAAGGTCAGGAAAGCTGGGAACAGATCAAGGCCGATGTCGCCAAGTTCGCCGAAGAAGAGGGCCGTCGCCCGCGCATCATGATCGCCAAGCTCGGCCAGGACGGCCATGACCGCGGCGCCAAGGTAGTCGCCACTGCTTACGCCGATCTCGGTTTCGACATCGACATGGGGCCGCTCTTCCAGACCCCGGAAGAAGCCGCTCGCCAGGCCATCGAGAACGACGTCCATGCCGTCGGCGTCTCCTCGCTGGCCGCCGGTCACAAGACACTGCTGCCGCAACTGGTCAAGGCCTTGAAGGATCAGGGCGCCGACGACATCATCGTCTTCGCCGGCGGCGTGATCCCGGCCCAGGACTACGATTATCTCTATGGCGCCGGCGCCAAGGCGATCTTCGGTCCGGGTACCCGGATCGAGGATTCCGCCAAGAAGGTGCTCGAAGAGATCAAGAAGGCCCGCGGCTAAGCGCCGGATGAGACTGGACGAAGCACCGGTGCGTGCCAATGTGCTTTCCGCTGCCGACCAGGCGCTGGTGGATGGCGTGCTGGCCGGTCAGCGTCGTGCGCTGGCCAAGGCCATCACGCTGATCGAGTCGACGCGGCCGGATCATCAGCAGCGGGCCCAGCAGGTGCTGACTGCACTCCTGCCGGAGACCGGCAATGCCATCCGAATCGGCATTTCCGGCGTGCCCGGTGCCGGCAAGTCCACCTTCATCGAGGCGCTCGGCGTCTGGCTCATCGAGCAGGGCAAGAAACTCGCCGTGCTCGCCATCGATCCTTCTTCGTCCGTCTCCGGCGGTTCTATCCTCGGCGACAAGACGCGCATGGAGTTGTTGAGCCAGCGCGAGGAGGCCTTCATCCGCCCGAGTCCGTCGGCCGGTTCGCTCGGCGGCGTCGCCGAGAAAACGCGCGAAGCCATGCTGCTCTGCGAGGCGTCCGGCTACGACGTGATCATTATCGAGACGGTCGGTGTCGGCCAGTCGGAAACGACGGTGGCCGGCATGGTCGACATGTTCTGCCTGCTGCAGTTGCCGAACGCCGGTGACGACTTGCAGGCGATCAAGAAGGGCATCGTCGAGATCGCCGACATGGTCGTCATCAACAAGGCAGACATCGACAAGCAGGCAACGGCGGTTGTCCGTGCCCAGTGGCGCAATGCCTTGCACATGCTGCGTCCAGCCTCGCCCAACTGGGCGCCGCCGGTCATCACGCTGTCGGCCCTGCACAAGGAAGGGATCACCGATTTCTGGGCCGAGATCGAGAAATATCAGGCAGCCCTCAAGCCGACCGGCGAATTTGCCGCCAAGCGCCAGCATCAGTCGCTGTCGTGGATGTGGCAACTGATCGATTCCGGGCTGCGCCAGCATTTCCGCCATCACCCGCGCGTGCAGGAAAACCTGCCCGCCTTTACCCGATCCGTCGAGGAGGGGCATACGACGCCGGCTGCGGCCGCGTATGCGCTGCTCGATTATCTGAAACACTGATTTCAAATTACCCGAACTACCAAGGGAGTTTTTATGCACGACATCATCCGTCAGCTGGAAAAAAAGCGTGAAATGGCCCGCCTCGGCGGTGGCCAGAAGCGCATC
>JAEUOD010000173.1 GCA_016791065.1 Dechloromonas sp.
GGACGAGAAGCTGGCCCAGAAGTCCTTTGAAAACTACCTGCTTGAAGGTTCGCTGGAAGCCATCAACCAGGTCTGTGCCCATACCGGCGAGGACAGCGTCAACCTGGCCGGCTACTGCCTGGGCGGCACGCTGACCATGACGACGCTGGCCTACATGGCCGCCAAGAAGGACAAGCGCGCCAATTCGGCAACCTTCTTCACGACCATGCTCGACTTCTCCGAGCCGGGCGAACTGGGCATCTTCCTCGATGAAGGCGCGGTTTCCGGTCTGGAAAAGCGCATGAACGAGCGCGGCTTCCTCGAAGGTTCGGAAATGGCCGGTACCTTCAACATGCTGCGCGCCAACGACCTGATCTGGTCCTTCGTGGTCAACAACTACCTGATGGGCAAGGATCCGTTCCCGTTCGACCTGCTCTACTGGAACTCCGACTCGACCCGCATGCCGGCTGCGATGCACAGCTTCTACCTGCGCAACATGTACCTGGCCAACCTGCTCAAGGAACCGGGCGGCATCACGCTGGGCGGCGTCAAGATCGACATCTCCAAGGTCAAGACCCCGTGCTACTTCATCTCCACGATCGAAGACCACATCGCCCCGTGGAAGAGCACCTACATGGGCGCCCGTTTGCCGTCCGGCAACACCAAGTTCGTGCTTGGCGGCTCAGGCCACATCGCCGGTATCGTCAATCCGCCGGTGGCCAACAAATACGGCTACTGGGTCAATGATGCGACTGACGGCAACCTGCCGGAAAGCCCGGAAGACTTTCTGGCCGGCGCGACGCAGCAACCCGGTTCGTGGTGGACGCACTGGAATCAATGGGTGACCAGCCTGCCGGGCGGTTCCGCCAAGGTCAAGGCACGCAAGCCGGAAGACGGTGCGCTCAAGGTCATCGAGGATGCGCCGGGTGCCTACGTCAAGTTCCGCCTGGATGCCCAGAAGAAGAGCTGATCGGGCTTTGCTCCGGACACGACGGGAGGCTGCGGCCTCCCGTTTTTTTCGAACTCGATTTTGATCGTGCTGTCAGATGTGCACCATCTGGAAGGAGGCGCATCATGCTCAGCGAATTTCCGGTTGTCACGGTTCACATTCCCCCCGCCTTGCGTCAACTGGCCGGTGGGCATGAAGAAGTTACCGCCAGTGGCGAAACCGTCGGTGAAGTCCTGGAAGCGATCATCCGGGAATATCCCGGCTTCCGCGCCTGTCTGCTGGATGCGGATGGCAGTTTGATGCCAGGCTTGGCAATCTACCTCGGACCGACCAGCGTGCGCGAATTGCACGGTCTGGCCACCCCGGTTGATCTGGAGGAACTGGTCAGCATCGTGCCGACCGGCGACCTCGCGATGTGCTCAGCGACTGAGCAGCGGCAACTGCGGCAGGCTGGGCCACTCGACGGCGTCGAGCATGTTCTTGACGATCAGGCCGAGTTCGGTGTCGCCCGTGATCTCCAGCTCGCGGTTGAAGAACAGCGTGTCGGGGTCTTCCTGGCGGGCCAGCAGCTGCAGGTAGGCCGAGAGGTTAGCGGCAAAGGCGAGGTCGGGCTCGCGGTCGGGGCGAAAGACCGGGCGGAACAGGCCATTTCGATAGGTGTATGAGGCTTCGCCACCGGTATCGTTGATCCTGACGCGGAACAGCTTGTCTTCGAGTAGCGCCAGTTCGGTTTCGGGCAGCAGCTTCATCTTGAGCGCCGCGTTCAGACCGGCAACCAATGTCAAGGCATGCGGCCATTGCGGCAGGCGCGTACCGATCCGGGCGATGATTTCGGGCAGGCGGAACTTGGGAATGGTGAAGGACGGATTCATGCTCAGGCTCCCGATTGGGCAAGGGCTTGCGAGTGGTGCTGGACGATACCGGCATCGCCGAACCAGTAGCCATCGACCAGTCCGCTCTTGCTCCAGGCCGAGCTGTCGACATTGACCGGGTGACCAAGACGAGCTGCGTCGAAGGCGGCGATGATGGCAGCCATGTGCTGCTTTTGCGGGCTGATGCGGATGATGTCGATACCCATGGCGCGCATGTCGGGGATTTCGTGCAGCAGATTGTAGCTCTGCGCCGACATTGTCTGAATGCCGTTGATCGTCAGGAAATCCTGGCCTTCGCGTGTTTTCAGCGTCAGACCCTCCTCGTGCTCCAGGCACTTGAACTGGCAGTCGTCCTTGTTCAGATCATGGTGGCGGGCAGTGAAACAGCGCGCCGAGAAAGCGAGCGGCAGCTTGCCGAAGACGAAGACTTCGGTTTCGACGTTGGCCGGCTTGCTCCGGTGCAGCGTTTCAATCAAGGTGCGCGGGGCTTCGAGCGGCGGCACCCAGCGCTTCAGTCCGTAGCGGGCATAGGTGGCAAGTGTCGCTTCGTTGTAGATGTTGAGATGCGGCCCAGCGACGAAATCCTTACCGTGCACCAGATTCACGGCGCCGAGATCGTTCGCTTCGACCATGCAGCCGGCCTCGTCAATCAGCCGGCGCAGCGCCTTGAGGTCGCTTTCCGATTCGAGCAGGGCCTGGGCCGAAACCACGACCTGCTTGCCGGCATCGCCCAGGTCGCGGGCCAGTCCGATCCAGTCGGCGGTGCGCAATTGCTGGCGGCGTGAGCAGACGACTTCACCGAGATAGATGATATCGAGGGCGGCGTTCTCCGCCATGCCGGCGTAGAACTCCATGACTTCGGCCTTGGGCCAGAAATAGAGCAGGGGGCCAAGCGAAAGTTTCATGCGTTGATTTCCTTTCACCGCCAGGGCCGGTTATAGGCACCGAGCGTCGCCTGGCTGCCTTCCGAGACCTTGGCCAGCTCGGCCTGCCAGGCCGGCTTGACCTGGAAACGTTCGGTACTGCTGGCCAGCGTATCGAGCGCAGCACGCAGTGTGCGTGTGACCTGGGTGACATAGGCCGGGCTGCGTTGGCGCCCTTCGACCTTGATCGCACGGACGCCGATCTTGAGAATCTCGGGCAGGATGGAGAGTACGTTCAGACTGGTCGGTTCTTCCAGGGCGTAATAGGTTTCGCCCTCGACCTCGAAGCGGCCCTTGCACAGCGTCGGGTAGCCAGCCGGCTCATCGTCGCCGAAACGGTCGATGAGGATACCGTTGAGCCGGGTTTCCATGGCGCCCGGCTTCTTGTCCCACTTGACGTACTTGGCTGGCGAGCAGGCACCGACCGTGTTCGGCGATTCGCCGCAGGCATAGGAGGACAGCCAGCAGCGGCCCTCGTTCATGACGCACAGGCTACCGAAGCCGAAGACCTCGATCTCGACCGTGGTGTTCTTGATGACATGCTCGACCTGAGCCAGGGTCAGGACGCGCGGCAGCACGGCGCGGCGGACACCGAACTCGCGCTGGCAGAAGTTGATTGCCTCATAGCTCGTCGCCGAGCCCTGGACCGACAGATGAAGTCGTTGTTGCGGGTGTTTGCGGGCTGCGTAGTCAAGCAGGCCGACATCGGCCAGGATGATCGCGTCGACACCCTGGTCGACCGCGGCATCGACCGCCTTTTCCCAGTCGGCGACGCGGCCGGCCTGGGCGAAGGTGTTGATGGCGAGCAGCACTTCGCGACCCTTGCAGTGGGCGTAGCGGATGCCCTCGGTCATGCTCTTCTGGTCGAAATTCAGCCCGGCGAAATTGCGTGCGTTGGTGTCGTTCTTGAAGCCGAGATAAACGGCGTCGGCGCCGTTGTCGACGGCAGCCTTGAGGGCCGGCAGGCTACCGGCTGGGCAGATGAGATCGGGCAGCGGACTCATGGATGATATCCGTAAGGTCAAGCCGGGCAGTATAGCCAGCCTGTTTCGGAGGCCATTGATCCTGGTCAAACCGACGGGAGGTGATGCGGCGAGCCGTGCAGCCCTGCTCAGCGGATGACGACGGTGGGTCGCTGACCGAGCGTCGAGCGGATGCGTTCGGCGACCCGGTCGGCATCGCTGCGGCTGGCATAGGGGCCGAGGTGCAGGCGATGGATGCCGCCGCCGGACTGGATGCGCATCGGTTCGGCCAGCCAGTCCAGTTCGCGACTCAGGTGACTCTTGAGATTTTCGGCGTTGTCGGCGTTGGCGAAGGCACCAAGTTGCAGGAAGATGCCCTTGGGCGCCGCCGCCGTGCCCGTCACTTCGGCTGCGATGGCAGTCTGCACGGGGCGTTCTTCTACGGCCATGCGACTGGTGAGACGGGAGAGATCGTCGGCTTCGGCCGGTGTCGGCGGTTTGACCTGGGCATAGCCGAGGCTCGTCGGATCGCCCGGAATGATCGCCTCGACCTCGACTTCACCGCTGCCGCCATTGATCAGGCCAAGCTTGTAGGCGGCGGTGTAGGAAAGGTCGATGACGCGTCCGGCGTGGAAGGGGCCGCGATCGGTCACCCGCACGACAACCGATTTGCCGCTCTGCAGCTGGGTAACCCTGACATACGAGGGGAGTGCCAGCGTCGGATGGGCGGCGGTCATCGCGAACATGTCGTATGGTTCGCCGATCGAGGTTTTCTGACCGTGGAACTTCTTGCCGTACCAACTCGCCGTGCCACGTGTCTTGTAGGGGCGCAGCGAGGTATTCGGTACATACTCTTTGCCGAGCACGACGTAGGGTCGGGTGGCCGGCTTGTGCAGGGGCTCCAGCTTCGGCTCGGCGTCGGGGATGTCGTCCAGGCCATCGGGAATCTCGTCGCCCGGGCCGTCGTCCTTGTAAAAGCCGCCGCCCCGCTTCAGCACGACGTTCGGCTTGCGGGTCGGTGTCTTGCCAGCGGGTGCTTTTTGACCACTGACGGCGACGTCGCCGGTCGAAACCGGCGAACTGCCGCAGGCAGCGAGCAGGAGCGCTGCGAGCAGGGGCAGGGAAAGGCGCCAGATCATTTCTTGACCAGCATGCGGTGGGTATGGATCGACATCAGGATGCCGATGCCGAGGAAGAGGGTAACCAGCGCCGTACCGCCGAAGCTCATGAAGGGAAGCGGCACGCCGACCACGGGCAGAATGCCGCTGACCATGCCCATGTTGATGAAGGCATAGGTGAAGAAGCCGAGCGTGATGGCGCCGGCGAGCAAGCGCGAGAAAAGGGTCGATGCGCCGGAGGCGATCATCATGCCGCGCCCGATCAGCAAGGTGTAGAGGAAGAGCAACACGGCATTGCCGAGCAGTCCCCACTCCTCGGAGTAGACGGCGAAAATGAAGTCGGTGTGCTTTTCGGGGATGAATTCGAGGTGGGTCTGGGTGCCGTTGAGGTAGCCCTTGCCGAATACGCCGCCGGAACCGATGGCGATGGTCGATTGAATGATGTGATAGCCGGAACCGAGGGGGTCTGTCGTCGGATCGATCAGGGTCAGGATGCGTTTCTGCTGGTAATCGTGCAGTGCGTGCCAGAGCATCGGGGCGGCGGCGGCTCCCGCGGCGATCAGCCCGATGATGATCTTCCAGGGCAGGCCAGCCAGGAAAATGACGAAAAAGCCGGCCCCGCCGACGAGCAGGGCGGTGCCCAGGTCGGGCTGCTTGGCGATCAGGCCAAATGGTACGACGAGAATCAGGGCGGCGATCAGATAATGCTTCAGACGCAGCGTTGCCTCGTATTTCTGGAAATACCAGGCGAGCATCAAGGGCATCGCGATCTTCATGATTTCAGAGGGCTGGATGCGGGTGAATCCAATCGATAGCCAGCGCCGTGCCCCATTGATCTTGATGCCGAAAAGGAAAACGGCAATGAGCAGGACGACCCCGACGATGTAGAGCGGGATGGCGAAGTTCATCAGTTTCTGCGGTGGCAGGCGGGAGACGAACCACATCACGACCAGGGCGAAGCCCATGTTTCCTGCCTGCGAGAGCATCCGGTGCGTGCTGTCGATGGTGGCGGAATTGACCGTCGCCAGGCCGACGGCCATGATCGTCAAGGTGATCAGCAGCAGCGGAAAGTCGATGTGGGCGATCAGGTTGAGCCACCAGCGCTTGAGCGTACCTGCGATATCCATCATTCGTCCCGTTCTTCCTCGACCGCGTCGCTGTCTTCCTTGGCAGCGCCGGCCGGCAACTTGCCGAGCAGGTAATAGTCGAGCACCATGCGTGCGATCGGTGCGGCCGATTGTGCCCCGAAACCACCGTTTTCGACGAGGACGGCGAGCGCGATCTTCGGCTTGTCGATCGGAGCATAGGCAATGAAGAGGGCGTGGTCACGCAGGTGCTGTTTGACCGCCGAGGCCTTGTAGTCCGCCCCTTTTAGGGAGAAAACCTGCGCCGTCCCGGTCTTGCCACCTGCCAGGTAGGGGGCGCCGGCAAAGGCGCGGGCGCCGGTGCCTTCCTTGATGACGCCGAGCATCGAGCGGTGGATGACCTCGAGATTCTTTTCCTTGAGGTTCAGGTCACGGATCGGCTTGGGCTCGACCTGGCGCTTTTCCTCGGTCTTGGTGTCCACAATGTGGCGTACCAAGTGGGGACGGAACATCACACCGTTGTTGGCCAGCGTGGCGGTGGCCTGCGCCAGTTGCATCGGGGTGTAGGCGTTGTAGCCCTGGCCGATACCAATGGAGATCGTTTCGCCGGCGTACCATTTCTGCTGCTCCGGTCGTTTGAAACGCTGCTTTTTCCACTCCGGAGATGGCAGGACACCCTTCGATTCACCTGAGTCATCCTTGCCGAGATCGACGCCGGTACGCTGCCCGAAGCCCAACTGGGCCATGAACTTGGCAATATTGTCGATCCCCATGTCGTTGGCGAGGACGTAGTAATAGGTGTCGCAGGAATGGACGATCGACTTGTACATGTCCACCGAGCCGTGCCCGCCCTTCTTGTCGTCCCGGAACGTGTGATTGCCGAAGGTGAAGAATCCTGGATCGCTGATCGCCTGTGACGGGGTGCGCTTGCCCGTTTCGAGGGCGGCCAGGGCCATGAAGGGCTTGAAGGTCGAGCCGGGCGGATAGGCGCCGTTGATTGCCCGGTTGACCATGGGTTTGTCGGGATGTTCGTTGAGCTCTTTCCAGTTTTCCGGGGAAATGCCATCGACGAACAGATTGGGGTCGTAGGTCGGATTGGACACGAAAGCGAGGATGCCCCCGGTCTCCGGCTCGATGGCGACCAGGGCACCCTTGCGTTCGCCGAAGGCCTTTTCGGTGATTTCCTGGAGCTTGATGTCGAGGGTCAGCTGCAGGTTGTTGCCGGAAACCGGCGGGATGCGCTTGAGGCTGCGCAAGGCGCGGCCGCCGGCGTCGATCTCGACCTGCTCGTAGCCGGTTTCACCATGCAGTTCGAACTCGTAATGCTGTTCCAGGCCGGTCTTGCCGATGTGGTCGGTACCCTTGTAATTGGGCTGGCGTTCGGCTTCCTCGATCCATTTGAGGTCGCGTTCGGTGATGCGGCCGATATAGCCCAGGGCGTGCGATCCCACCTTGCCGAGGGGGTACTGGCGGAACAGGCGGGCCTTGACCTCGACGCCGGGGAATCGGTAGCGCTGGGCGGCGAATGCGGCGACCTCGGTGTCGGTGAGGCGGGTACGGATCGGGATGGACTCGAAATTCTTGGCTTCGTCGAGCAGGCGCTTGAAACGCTTGCGATCCTTGGGCTGGATATCGATCACGCTGGCCAGCGCATCGATGGTCTCTTCGAGGTTGCCGGCCTGCGAGGGAGTGATCTCGAGCGTGAAGGCCGAGTAGTTATGGGCCAGGACAATGCCGTTCCGATCGGTGATGACACCCCGGTTGGGCACGATGGGGATCAGCGCGATACGGTTGTCTTCGGCGCGAGTCTGGTAGAAATCGTGCTGGATAACCTGCAGCCAGATGAATCGGGCGAGCAGGATACTGAAGCAGACCAGAACCAGGACGGCGGAAAAGCCGAGGCGGAAACGGAAGCGGTCGAGATCGCCTTCGGGATTGTGAAAGTCACCCACGGAGAAGCGGCCTCAGATCGGGCGGTTCGGATCCTGGTCGACCGGCTGATACTGCGGCAGGAGCAGGATGAAGGTGGCGGGAATCCAGAGCAGGGTGGCGATGAAGGGACCGACGAAGTAGCCCCAGCCAGGAAACTCCGCGCCCACCGCCAGGCGCATCAGGGCCTGGATGACCTGAGTGGCGACGAGCAAGGGCATGATCTGCAAAGCCTGCTGGGCCAGCGGGAACCAGAGCAGGCGGCGCGACAGCGAGGCCGAGACGTAGGCGAGCAGAACATAAGCGAAGCAGTGCTGACCGAGTACCGCACCGTCTGCGACGTCCATCAGCAGGCCGAGAAGGAAGGCCCAGCCCATGCCGACCCGGCGGAATTCGCGTACGCTCCAGAAGCAGAGGACTAGCGCTACCCAGTCCGGCATGCCGGGCCAGTGGGCGGTCGGCAGCAGGTTGAGGAGCAGGGCGCCGATCAGGCTGAGAAAAATGAACCAGGGACGGACCGGCAGCAGGATGCGGGACGAGGAAAAGGTCGGTTGCATCAGTTTCCTTTCATCGCCCGGCGTCGTTTGACCGAGGCGCGTTCGCCGCTGTCGGCCTGGCCGCGGGCGGCGGCCTCGGGCGGAGCCGGGGGTAGCGCCTGGCGCGGGTCGAGAACCATGATTTCGCCGAAGTTTTCAACGCCTGCTATTGGCACGCAGAAAATGCGAGCGAAGGAGTAGGCGCTGTCACGCTCGATATTGACCACCTTGGCGACCGGGAATCCGGCCAGGTAAACGCCGTCGAGGCCCGAGGTGACCAGCATGTCGCCGATCTGGATATCAGCGTTGGCCGGCATGTAGCGTAGTTCGAGCTGGCCGTTGCCAAGGCCGAAGACGACCGAGCGCTGGCCGCTGCGCACGACCTGTACCGGAACCGCCTGGTCCTTGTCGGTGATCAGCGTGACTTCGGCCGAGAACGGGAAGACGCGGGTGACTTGGCCGACCACGCCGGCTTCGTCGATCGCCGGTTGTCCGGCGACGATGCCCGACTGTTGGCCCTTGTCCACGATGACCTTGCGCGAGAAGGGGTCGCGTGCCGTGTAGAGAATCTGGGCGACCTGGCCTTTGGCTCGCTCCCGTTCCTTGACCGAGAGCAGCTTGCGCAGGCGCTCGTTTTCAACTTCGAGTTGGGCTAGGCGCTGCAGATCGGGGGCCGTGGTCAGCTTGGCATGTTTGAGTTCGTTGTTTTCCAGTTGCAGCGCGCGCAGGCCCTGCAGGTAGCTCGCCGCATAGTCGACCAGGCTGCCCGGCGTCTGTGCGACACGCTGGACGGGATCGACCACCAGGGCGACGCTCTGCCGGAAAAGCTCGAGACTGCGAAAACGCAGGTCGACAACGAAGATCGCCAGGGAAATCGCGATGTAGAAAGTCAGGAGGGCCAGCGGTGCTGGCCCTCGCTTGAAGAACGGCGGTGGAGCGTGGTCGATGCCGGCCATCGCGTCAATCCTGCTGCGCTGCGGTCAAGCGTTTAGTCCGAGGCAAAGATGCTGCCCAGCTTATCCATCTTTTCCAGCGCCATGCCGCAGCCACGGGCGACGCAAGTCAGCGGTTCGTCGGCGACGATGACCGGCAGACCGGTTTCTTCCATCAGCAGGCGATCGAGATCACGCAGCAAGGCGCCACCGCCGGTCAGGACCATGCCCTTTTCGGCAATGTCGGCGCCGAGTTCCGGCGGCGTCTTTTCCAGCGCGGACTTCACGGCGGAAACGATCTGGTTCAGCGGATCGGTCAGCGCTTCGAGGATTTCATTGGAGGAAATCGTGAACTTGCGCGGGATGCCTTCGGCCTTGTTGATGCCGGAAACTTCCATTTCCTTGACTTCGGCGCCCGGGAAGGCGGAGCCGATGTTCTTCTTGATGTTCTCGGCGGTGTTCTCGCCGATCATCATGCCGTAGTTGCGGCTAATGTAATTGATGATGGCTTCGTCCAGCTTGTCGCCGCCGACGCGCACCGAGCCGGCATAGACCATGCCGCCGAGCGAGATGACGCCGACTTCGGTGGTGCCGCCGCCGATATCGACGACCATCGAACCGGTCGCGTCGGAAACCGGCAGGCCGGCACCGATTGCGGCAGCCATCGGCTCCTCGATTAGGTAAACCTGGCTGGCGCCGGCGCCGATCGCGGATTCGCGGATGGCGCGGCGTTCGACCTGGGTCGAACCGGACGGGACGCAAATGATGATGCGCGGACTCGGGCTGAACAGCTTGGAGTCATGCACCTTTTTGATGAACTGCTTGAGCATCTGCTCGGTGACGGTGAAGTCGGCGATCACGCCATCCTTCATCGGACGAATGACGGTGATGCTGCCCGGCGCCTTGCCAAGCATGTCCTTGGCTTCCTTGCCGACGGCCTGGATGGTCTTCTTGGCGTTGGGGCCGCCTTCGAGGCGGATGGCGACGACCGAGGGCTCGTCGAGAACGATCGAACGACCACGCACATAAATGAGCGTGTTGGCTGTGCCAAGGTCGATGGCCAGATCGTTGGAGAAATATTTGCTGAGGAAACCGAACATCTGCTGTGACTCCGCTTGGGGGGGTGCGGTAGAGAAAACTTTTATGATACCTTATAACGCTCTCCATTTTAAGACTTTGTGCACTGCAATAAAGTCTTTCAGCACCATGTCGCTCACATTAGAACAGGTTCAGCGTATCGCGCATCTCGCTCGCATCGAGGTCAGCGAATCCGAGGCACTCACCACCCAAGGTCATCTCAACGGCATCTTCGAACTGATCGAGCAGATGCAGGCGGTCGATACCCGCGGCGTCGAGCCGATGGCGCATGCGCAAGATGTCAGCCAGCGCCTGCGCGACGACATTGTCAGCGAAGCCGATCGTCGTGCCGCTTTCCAGGCAGTTGCCCCGGAAACCGAAGCAGGCCTCTACCTGGTACCGAAGGTGATCGAATGATCCACGCCAGCCTCAAGCAACTGTCGCAGGCACTGGCCGCGAAGCAGATTTCCAGCGTCGAACTGAGCACGCTCTTTCTCGATCGTATCGAGCGGCTGAATCCGCAGATCAATGCGCTGGTCACCGTCGATCGGGAACGCACGCTGAATGCTGCGCGCGCCGCAGACGCCCGCATTGCTGCCGGGACGGCCGGCCCCCTGACCGGGATTCCGATTGCCCAGAAGGACATCTTCTGCGCCGAGGGCTGGCGAACCACCTGCGGTTCCAAGATGCTGGCCAATTTCGTGTCACCCTACGACGCCACGGTCATCCGCAAGATGGAAGCCGAGGCCGGCCTGGTCTCGCTTGGCAAGACCAACATGGACGAGTTCGCGATGGGCTCGTCCAACGAAACATCCTTCTTTGGCCCGGTGCGCAATCCCTGGGACAACGCGCGCGTGCCCGGCGGCTCTTCCGGTGGCTCGGCGGCGGCGGTTGCTGCCCGCCTGGCGCCGGCAGCAACTGGCACCGATACCGGCGGGTCGATCCGCCAGCCGGCGGCGCTTTGCAACCTGACCGGCCTCAAGCCGACCTATGGCGTGGTGTCACGCTACGGCATGATCGCTTTTGCCTCCTCGCTCGACCAGGCCGGCCCGATGGCCGCCAGCGCCGAGGATTGCGCCCTGTTGCTCAATACCATGGCCGGCTTCGACGAGCGCGATTCGACCTCGCTCGATCGTCCGCAGGAAGATTACGCCCGCGATCTCGACAAGCCGCTGGCCGGCCTGCGCATCGGCCTGCCCAAGGAATTCTTCGGCGAAGGCTGCGACGCCGAGGTGATGGCCGCCGTGCGTGCCGCGATTGCCGAATACGAGAAGCTCGGTGCGCAAATTGTCGACGTGTCGCTGCCCAATTCGCATCTGTCGGTGCCGGCCTATTACGTCATCGCGCCGGCCGAGGCGAGTTCCAATCTGTCGCGTTTCGACGGTGTGCGCTACGGCTATCGTGCTCCCGAGTACGACAGCCTCGACGACATGTACATGAAGAGCCGGGCCCAGGGCTTCGGCGCCGAGGTCAAGCGGCGCATCCTGATCGGTACCTATGTGCTGTCGCACGGCTATTACGACGCCTACTACCTGCAGGCGCAGCGTATCCGCCGCCTGATCGCCAACGATTTCGTCGAAGCCTTCAAATCCTGTGACGTCATCATGGGGCCGACCTCGCCGTCTACCGCCTTCAAGCTCGGCGAAAAGGCAGCCGACCCGGTGCAGATGTATCTGTCCGACATCTACACCATTGCCGTGAACCTGGCCGGCTTGCCCGGCATGTCGGTACCTTGCGGTTTCGTCGGCGGTTTGCCGGTGGGCCTGCAATTGGTCGGCAACTATTTTGCCGAGGCGCAACTGCTCAACGTGGCGCATCGCTACCAGCAGGCGACCGACTGGCATCAGCGCCGTCCGGCCGGCATCGAATAAGCATGCGCTGGTTGTGGGTCCTGCTCGGCGCTTTGCTGCTGGCAGCTTGTGCCGAGGTCGAAAAAAAGCCCGAACCCGCGCCTGAGAAGGAAGCCGAGGCGCCAGCGCCGGAAACGCCGAAGTTCAAGAATTCGACGCTGAAGTATCTGGCTGGCCGCAATCTCAAGCCGCAACCGACCCGGCCGCTCAACGTCAAGTCGAAATGCTCGCATCGCGACGCCATCGGGACCGCCACCAAGCTGGATCTGCTGGTAAAGGAGGCGGAGGTCAAGACCTTCGATGCCCAGGTTACGATGAAGGGCTACGGCACCTGCCGCTTCAACCTGAAGGAATTCGAGCAGGTGGAAAGGCTGCCGCAGTCCCTGCTTCGGCACAAGACGCAAAGCGGTTGCCTGGTGCGCATGTGGGAACAGGGGCCGAAAGTCACGGTGGCCTTCAACAATTGCGCCAAGTCCTGCGAAGGGCAGGCTTTCGATTATCTGTGGCCCATCGTCGTCGAGGCGAAGAGCGGTCGTTGTTACTGAACGGATGAGATCATGAATCAGTGGGAAGTAGTCATCGGCATCGAGACGCACGCACAACTGGCGACCGTCACGAAAATTTTTTCGGGTGCGTCGACGGCCTTTGGCGCCGAGCCGAATACACAGGCTTGCGCGGTTGATCTGGCCCTGCCCGGTGTCCTGCCCGTGCTCAACAAAAAGGCGGTCGAGTGTGCTATCCGTTTTGGCTTGGCGATCGGCGCCGAAGTGGCGCAGAAATCCGTGTTCGCCCGCAAGAACTACTTTTATCCCGATCTGCCCAAGGGCTACCAGATCAGCCAGATGGACCTGCCGGTCGTCGTTGGCGGCAATATCACGCTGCAGGTAGGCCAAGGCGACAAGGCTTATGAAAAGGTGGTTCGTCTGACCCGTGCCCACCTTGAGGAAGACGCCGGCAAGTCGCTGCATGAAGATTTTCACGGGAAGTCGGGCATCGACCTCAACCGGGCGGGCACGCCGCTGCTCGAAATCGTTTCCGAGCCGGACATGCGCTCTTCCGATGAGGCGGTCGCTTATGCCAAATCCCTGCATGCTCTGGTGCGCTGGATCGGCATCTGTGACGGCAACATGCAGGAAGGGTCGTTCCGTTGCGATGCCAACGTTTCGGTGCGTCCGAAAGGCCAGGCCGAGTTCGGCACGCGGCGCGAGATCAAGAACCTCAATTCCTTCCGCTTCCTCAAGGAAGCCATCGATTTTGAAGTTCAGTGGCAGATCAACGAGATCGAGGAAGGCCGCAAGATCCAGCAGGCGACCGTGCTGTTCGACCCGGACAGCGGCGAGACGCGCATGATGCGCAGCAAGGAAGACGCGCACGACTATCGTTACTTCCCGGATCCTGACCTGCTGCCGCTGGTTATTTCTCCCGACTGGATTGCCCGCGTCAAGGGCGAGTTGCCCGAACTGCCGGGCCAGATGCGCGAGCGTTTCGTCCATGAACTGGGCTTGTCGACTTACGATGCCACCACGTTGACTGCCAGCCAGGAAATGGCGGCCTATTTCGAAGCGGCCGTTGCCATTGCCGGCAAGGCCAATGCCAAGCCCTGCGCCAACTGGGTCATGGTCGACCTCGCCGCCCGTCTTAACAAGGATGGCAAGGAGCTGGCCGAATCGCCTGTTGCCGCACCGCAATTGGCCGGTCTGATCCTGCGTATCGCGGACAACACCATTTCCAACAACATCGCCAAGAAGGTTTTTGAAGCCTTGTGGAATGGCGAAGGAACGACGGCAGATGAGGTCATCGAGAAGCAAGGCCTCAAGCAGATCACCGATAGCAGCGCCATTGAAGCGCTGGTCGACGAAGTCCTGGCGGCCAATCAGGGTAATGTTGCCGAGTTCAAGGCTGGCAAGGAAAAAGCCTTCAACGCGCTGGTCGGTCAGGTCATGAAGGCGGCCAAAGGCAAGGCCAACCCGCAGCAGGTCAATGATCTGCTGCGCGCCAAGCTCGCTGGTTGATTATTTCCTGGGGGCGGTGCCGGTCGGCGCCGTCTTCGTGACACGCCCGGTCAGTTCGAAGTAACGCTTGCGATCGGCATCGTATTTCGCCTTGATCGTCTCGAATTCACGTTTCTTAACGTCAAGCAAATCCTGCTGGACCCGGATTTCGTGGTCGAGTGCGCGCAGTTCCTTGGATAGTTCGGCCGGCATCGTCTTCTTCTTGTAAAACTCCGCCTCGTCCTCGAATTTCTTGCGCTTGGTTCTGGCTGCGCTGATTCGGTCTTCGGTAGCCTTGATCGCAACGTTTACGTCGGCTTCCGCTTTGCGCTGGGCGAAGTCGATGTCTTCGGGCGTTGCATAGGTGTCGAGCAGGGCCTGGTCCTTGCGCCGCTGCTCCCGGCTCGCCTCTTCCAGTTGTTTTTGCCGCCGCTGTTCGAGCAGGCGTTCCGCCTTTTCCTCAGGAGTCAGGGGTGTGCCGACTTCCTTGATGACATTTCCGCCGCTGTCGAGCACACGGTAGGCACGGCCACGACACTGTTCCGGTAGCGAATCCCCGCAAATGCGCCGACCGCTGTTTGGATCCTGGCAACAGTAGAACTCGCCAGCCGCCAGCGCGCTGCCCGCCAGAGCGGCCAGCAGAAGCGGGGCAAGCAAGGGCAGTTTAGGCATTGACGCCGTACTGAGTTCGATAGGCGGCCACGGCGGCCCGATGGGCGCCGAATTCCGGGTGATGTTCAAGATAGGCCATCAGGTCACCCAGGCCGGCCACGGCGATGACCGGAATGCCATAGTCGCGCTGTACCTCCTGAACTGCTGACAATTCGCCCTGCCCACGTTCCTGCCGGTCGAGTGCAATCAGCACGCCGGCAGGCGTCGCGCCGGCGGCACGGATCAGTTCGACCGATTCACGCACCGAGGTGCCGGCCGAAATCACGTCATCGACAATCAAAACCTTTCCGCTGAGCGGCGCACCGACGATATTTCCGCCCTCGCCATGGTCCTTGGCTTCCTTGCGATTGTAGGCAAAGGGGAAGTTCCGGCCGCGCTGGGCGAGCGCCATGGCGATCGTGGCAACAAGCGGGATGCCTTTATAGGCAGGGCCGAACAGCATGTCGAAGCCGACGCCGCCGGCTTCGGCGGCTTTGGCGTAGAATTCGGCGAGTCGGCCGAGCGAGTTGCCGTCGTTGAACAAGCCCGCATTGAAAAAGTAGGGCGAGAGCCGTCCCGCCTTGGTCTTGAATTCGCCAAAGCGCAAAACCTGGCAACTCAGCGCAAATTCGATGAAATCCTGACGAAAATCCATATTTTTCCACTCTCCATGGCCAGTAATTCCGTGGCCAGTAGACCGCCAATGTTACGCATCATCTCCCTGAACCTCAATGGAATCCGCTCCGCCTGGAGCAAAAATGTCCTGCCCTGGGCCGTCGCGCAAAAAGCCGATATCGTCTGCCTGCAGGAGCTGAAGGCGCAAGCGCCCGATCTGACGGCGGAAATGACCGCGCCAGATGGTATGCATGCGTTCTATCATTGCGCCGAAAAGAAGGGCTATAGCGGTGTCGGTATCTGGAGCCGGCAAGCACCGGATCGCGTCGTGGAAGGGTTTGATGGTGGCGAATTCGATGCCGAGGGGCGCTACATCCGGGCTGATTTCGGTAACCTCTCGGTGATTTCGCTTTATCTGCCATCCGGTTCATCCTCGCCGGAGCGTCAGGAGGCCAAGTTCCGCTTTCTCGACGTCTTCTTTCCGCAAATGCAGAAATTGCGTGAAGAGGGCCGCGAAATTGTGCTTTGCGGCGACTGGAATATCGCGCACAAGGAAATCGACCTCAAGAACTGGAAGTCGAACCAGAAGAATTCGGGTTTTCTTCCCGAGGAGCGGGCCTGGTTGAGCCGGGTCTTCGACGAACTGGGCTGGGTCGACGTCTATCGCCGCCTGCATCCCGACGCCACGGGCGATGCCTATACCTGGTGGAGCAATCGGGGGCAGGCTTGGGCCAAGAACGTCGGGTGGCGGATCGACTACCAGATCGCTACACCGCGCATCGCCGAGGCCGCCCGTGCGGCTGAAATCTACAAGGCGGAGCGCTTTTCCGACCATGCACCGCTGACCATCGATTACGCATTCCCCGAAATGCCCGATGCGAATTGATTTCGCAACAAGTACGGGCTAACCTGTAATCCTCGCTCAACCCAAACCAAGAGGCTCATCATGGCTGAACAATTCACCACCGCCAACAAGGACAAGCTGGTTTCCGATCTCAAGGTCGTCATTTCCGACACCGAAGAACTGTTGCGTGCCACCGCCGGTGCCGCAGGCGAGAAGGTGGGCGATCTGCGCGAGCGACTCGGTATTCGTCTGCGCGATGCCAAGGAGCGCCTGGTCGACCTGGAAGTCGCCGTGATCGACAAGACCAAGGCCGCTGCCCGCGCCACCGACGATTTCGTGCATGAAGAGCCGTGGAAGGCCGTGGGCGTTGCCGCTGCTGTCGGTCTCGCCCTCGGCGTGCTGATCGGCCGTCGCTAAACGAATGTCGCAGCAAACAGGCGGTGAGGAGCGCCGCGCCGGCCTCTTTTCCGCCCTGAAGAACATGATCGCGACGCTGATCGCGATCGGCAAGACGCGTGCCGAACTTCTGGTCACCGAACTCGAGGAGGAAAAGCTCCGCCTCATGTCGATGTGGTCGAAGGCGAT
>JAEUOD010000175.1 GCA_016791065.1 Dechloromonas sp.
GGCGCGCGAATTCCACGACGAGACCCTGCCCAAGGAATCGGCCAAGGTCGCCCACTTCTGCTCGATGTGCGGTCCGCACTTCTGCTCGATGAAGATCACCCAGGATGTCCGCGACTTCGCGGCACAGCAGGGGATTGCCGAAGACGAGGCGCTCAAGAAGGGGATGGAAACCAAGGCCGTCGAGTTCGTAAAGACGGGCGCGGAGATCTACCACAAGGTCTGATCGGCGAGGGGGGGAGTCAGCGTCAATTCCCCTTTACTGCTTGGTTATTACCCATGGACTGTCGTTCCGGTTGCGGTGCATGTTGCATCGCGCCCTCCATTTCGTCACTCGATAAGCCGGCAGGCATGCCTTGTCGGCATCTGGCGGCCGATCTACGTTGCCTGATCTTCGGGCGTCCGGAGCGGCCTGCCTGCTGTGCTGGTCTGCAGCCATCTGCGGAAATGTGCGGGTCATCCCGGGAGCATGCGCTGCACTGGCTGGCCGATCTGGAAGCGCTTACCCGCCCGGGATAGTAGAATGCGGCCTCCCAACACAGGCTGCACCCCATGGACCCGATTCTCCTGCTCAAGGCCCTCATCCTCGGCATCGTCGAAGGGCTGACCGAATTCCTGCCGATCTCGTCGACTGGCCACCTGATCTTGGCCGGCGATCTGCTCAATTTCAACGACGATCGCGGCAAGTTGTTCGAAATCGTCATCCAGTCCGGCGCCATACTTGCTGTGGTCTGGGAGTATCGCGAACGATTGCTCACGGTCGTGCGCGGTGCCTTCAGCGAATCGGCTGCTCAAAAGTTCATCCTCAACCTTTTCATCGCCTTCCTGCCGCTCGCCATCCTGGGGTTGCTGTTCGGCAAGGCCATCAAGGCGCATCTTTTCAATCCCTTCGCCGTTGCCACGACCTTCATCCTCGGTGCATTCGTGATCCTTTGGGCGGAAAAGCGCGAACACAAGATTCGCATCCAGACCGTTGACGAAATGACCCCGGTGGATGCGCTGAAAATGGGAATTGCCCAAGCCTTCGCGCTGATTCCGGGAACATCGCGCTCCGGTTCGACGATCATCGGCGGTCTGCTTTTCGGTTTGTCGCGCAAGGCGGCCACCGAGTTTTCCTTCTTCCTGGCCATTCCCACGCTCAGCGTCGCCACGGTCTATCAGCTCTACAAGGAGCGCGCGCTGCTCAGCGCCGACGACATCGGCATGTGGGTCGTCGGTTTCGTTTCGGCCTTCGTTTCCGCATTCCTTTGCGTACGTTGGCTGTTACGCTTCATCTCGAGCCATGACTTCACTCCGTTTGCCTGGTACCGCATTGTCTTCGGCATTGTCGTGCTGATGACGGCGCACTTCGGCTGGGTCGAATGGGCCGCCCACTGATCATTTACCTGCACGGCTTCTGCTCGTCGCCAGCCTCCTGGAAGTCGCGTCTGCTGGCGGAATACATGGCCGGGCGCGGGCTGGCCGGCAGTTTTGCCTGCCCGCAATTGTCGCCGGTGCCCGATGAAGCCGAGGCGCAGATCGCCCGCTTGATCGGTGCCGCGAACGGGCCGGTCACCCTGGTCGGCTCCTCGCTGGGTGGGCATTACGCCAATTGTCTGGCCGAGAAGTACGATCTGCCGGCGGTGCTGATCAATCCGGCCGTCGTCGATCGTCTCGACCTCTCGTTGTTCATCGGCGAACACGCCAATTTTCATAGCGGCGAATCCTTCGTTTTTACCGAAAGCCATGCGGCACAACTGAAGGCGCAGGTTCGGCCGCCTTCTCAGGGGCGTTACTGGTTGCTGCTCGAGACCGGCGACGAAGTGCTCGATTACCGTCAGGCACTGGATTTTTATGGCGCTTGCCGGCAGAGCGTCTTGCCGGGTGGTGATCACAGCTTCACGAAGTTTCCCGAGTTCATGCCGCAAATCCTTGAATTCGCTGGGTTATAATCCGGCGATGAATGTATTGTTCGAAGAAGATGGTGGCTTCAAGGCCGGCAGCATCATGGCCGACAACGACAGTTCGTTGCAGATTGAAATGCCTTCCGGCAAGCGCAGCAAGATCAAGGCCGCAACGGTCCTGTTGCGCTTCGAGAAGCCTTCCGCATCGGTATTGCTCGATCAGGCAACGCCGCTGGCCGAAGAGATCGAAGCCGATTTCCTCTGGGAGTGTGTCAACGATGGCGAATTTTCGTTTCTGGATTTTGCCCGTGATTACTACGGACACGACCCCGCAACGCTCGAAGCGACGGCGGTGTTGCTTGCCCTCCATGCCGCGCCCGTCTATTTCCACCGCAAAGGCAAGGGGCGCTTCCGCAAGGCGCCTCCCGACATTCTCGCAGCTGCTCTGGCCAGTCTTGAAAAAAAGCGTCAGCAAGCGCTCGCGATGGAAGGCTGGATCGGCGAGCTGAAGGAATTCCGCCTGCCACCGGAAATCGCGGCACTGACCGATGCGCTGCTCTATGCGCCGGACCGCAACAAGCCGGAAACCAAGGCCTTCGAAATCGCCTGCGCCGAAACCGGCCTGTCTGCCGCCCAACTGCTTTTCCGTTGTGGCGCCATCAAGTCGGCCTACCATCTGCACTACAAACGCTTCCTGCACGAACAGTTTCCCAAGGGAGTTGCCTTTCCGTCGCTTGAAGCGCCCCGCCTGCCGGATGACCTGCCGCGCGCCGATGTCCGCGCCTTCTCGATCGATGATGCCAACACCACCGAGATCGACGATGCCTTGTCCGTCGTCCGCCTGCCGGGCATCGGTTCGCGCATCGGCATCCACATTGCCGCGCCGGGCATGGCCATCCGGCATGGCTCGCCGCTCGATGGCCTCGCCCGGGCCCGTTTGTCCACTGTTTATATGCCGGGCAACAAGATCACCATGCTGCCCGATGCCGTGGTGCAGAACTACACCCTGGCCGGCGGCGTCGACTGCCCGGCGGTGTCGCTCTACCTGACGGTGAGCGAGTCGCTGGAAATCCTCAGCCACGAGTCGCGCCTGGAAATGGTCCATATCGCGGCCAACCTGCGCCATCATGAAGTCGAGCCCTGGTTCAATGCCGAGACGGTCGGCGGCCCGCTGCCCGACATGCCGTTCAAGGACGAGTTGCTGCACCTCTGGCATTTCGCCAATGCCTGCGAAGGCCGGCGCGGCAAGCCTTCCGCGATGCAGGGCATCAACGATTACAACTTCGAGATCGTCGGCGATCTGGCCGACCCTGACGCCTGTACTGTCGGCATCAGCGAGCGCAAGCGCGGCAGTCCGCTTGACAAGTTGGTCGCCGAACTGATGATCGTCGCCAATTCGACCTGGGGCGGGTTGCTCGCCGAGAAGAACGTCGCCTGCCTTTATCGTGCCCAGACCCAGGGCAAGGTCCGGATGACGACCTCGCCGCTGCCGCACGAGGGCCTTGGTGTTCCGCAATACGCCTGGATGACCTCGCCGCTGCGTCGCTATTGCGATCTGGTCAATCAGTGGCAGTTGATCGCCTGCCTCAAGGGCGAGACGCCGGCCTTTGCCCAGAAATCGGCCGAACTGTTCGCGGCGATGCGCGATTTCGAGCAGACCTACGCCGCCTATGCCGACTTTCAACGCCTCATGGAGCGTTACTGGTGCCTGCGCTGGTTGCAACAGAACGGTCTGACGGAAATCGACGCGACAGTGCGCCGCGAGCAACTGGTCAAGCTCGATCACTTGCCGGTGCTCTTGCGCGTTCCTTCCTTGCCCGCCGATCTGCAGCCGGCGCAGCGTGTGCGTCTGGCAATCGAAAACATCGATTTGCTGGCCCCGGAAATTTCCTGTCGTTTCATCAGTCTGCTTGGCGAGAGCAACGCGGCGGAGGTCGTGGAGGACGAAGAGCAGTGACTGCCTCGGCCGTGCTTGCCTTGCCAAGTCCGACTGTCGATCGCCGTCTATGGCTAGCGATCGGTATATCGTTGTTGGTGCATGGTTTGCTCCTCATGGTGCATTTCAAGTTTCCCGAGGCTGGCAACGCCATGCGCGAAAAGGCGCTGGACATCATTCTGGTCAACGCCAAGTCCGCGCGTAAGCCGACGCAGGCCCAGGCGCTGGCTCAGGCCAACCTCGACGGCGGCGGCAATACGGACGAGAACCGTCGCGCCAAGACGCCCTTGCCGCCTACGCAGCATCAGAATGCGGGTAACGACCTGCAGCAGGCGCAGCGTCGCGTTCAGGAACTGGAGGTGGCCCAGCAGCGCATGCTGACCCAGGCCAAGAGCTTGAAGAGTGTTTCCAGCAGTCGCACGGTCAGCGAGCAACCATCGCCGGCCCCCAGTGTTTCCGGCATCGACCTGCTAGAGTCGGCCCGGGCGATGGCGCGGCTGGAAGGCGAGATCAGTAAAACGACCGAGGAATACAGCAAACGTCCGCGCAAGAAGAACATCGGCGCGCGGACCGAAGAGTACCGCTTCGCCCAGTACATCGAGAGCTGGCGGCAGAAGATCGAGCGCATCGGGACGCTGAATTATCCCGAAGCCGCTCGCGGCAAGCTGTATGGCTCGCTGGTCCTCACCGTTTCGATCAACGCCGAGGGGCAGGTGACCCAGATCGAGATCAACCGTTCTTCCGGCCACAAGTTGCTGGACGATGCGGCACGACGCATCGTCCAGATGGCCGGCCCCTATTCGCCGTTCCCGCCGGAGATCCGGCGCGATACCGACGTCCTCGAAATTACACGCACCTGGTATTTCACTCAGGGCGACCAGCTTTCAGCCAAATGACCGATCTTTACGCCGTTTTCGGCAACCCGATTGCCCATTCCAAGTCGCCGGCCATCCATGCTGCCTTTGCCGCGGCAACCGGGCAGGATTTGCGCTATGAGGCACGTCTCGCCGCCGTTGACGGCTTTGCCTGGGCGGTGGCGGATTTCGTCGGCGAAGGCGGTCGCGGTGCGAACGTAACCGTCCCTTTCAAGGAAGAGGCTTTCCGGCTGGCGACCCGTCTCAGCGATCGGGCAGCGCGGGCTGGTGCGGTCAATACCCTGATCGTCGATGGTACGGAGTTGCTCGGAGATAACACCGACGGTGCCGGGCTGGTTGCCGACATTGTCGATAACCTCAGTTTCGATCTAAGGGGCCGTCGCATCCTGCTGCTCGGCGCCGGCGGTGCGGCTCGGGGTGTTATTGCCCCGTTGTTGGCGGCCGGGCCGGCGGCATTGACAATCGCCAATCGTAGCCTTGGCAAGGCCGATGATCTGGCGAGAAATTTCGCCGATCTAGCGGCAATCGAGGCTTTAAGTTTCGACTGCTTGGCGGGCAGGCGTTTCGATCTGGTGATCAACGCAACATCGGCCAGCCTGGCCGGGGAGGCGCTGCCCTTGCCGCCCGATCTATTTTCCGGCATTGGTCTGGCCTACGACATGATGTACGGCAAGGGCGATACGCCCTTCATGGCGCAGGCGCGCCGCCAGGGGGCGTTGCGCTGTGCCGATGGCCTGGGCATGCTGGTTGGCCAGGCTGCCGAGGCCTTTTTCGTCTGGCGTGGGGTACGCCCCGCGACGGCGCCGGTCCTCGCCGAATTGCGGGCAAAGTTGGCGACATGAAGACCATGGGTCGCTGGGTCAAACGGATCCTGCTCGGCCTGATCGGCGTCTTTCTCGTTTGGCAGCTCTGGCTTTTCGGCTGGGTGCTGTTTTGGGGTTGGGTCAATCCCGATACAACCCGTTTCATGGAAATACGTTTGCTTGAACTGCGCGCGAAAAATCCCGATGCGCAACTGAAAAAGCAGTGGGTTCCCTACGAACGCATTTCGATTCACTTGAAGCGCGCGATCATTGCCTCGGAAGATGCCAAGTTCGTCGATCATGAAGGCTTCGATTGGGAAGGCATTCAGAAAGCCGTCGAAAAAAACCAGAAGCGCGGGCGCCTCGCGGCCGGTGGTTCGACCATCAGCCAGCAGCTAGCCAAAAACCTCTTCCTGACACCGAACAAGTCCTATCTGCGCAAGGTCGAGGAGGCGATCATTACGCTGATGCTGGAAAATCTTTGGAGCAAGCGACGCATTTTCGAGGTTTATCTGAACGTGATCGAATGGGGCAACGGCGTCTTTGGCGCCGAGGCGGCGGCCCAGCATTACTACAAGCTCGGTGCGGCCCAATTGGGGCCGGAGCAGGCGGCCCGTCTTGCGGGCATGGTGCCCAACCCGCGCTTCTACGACCGCAATCGCAACGCGCCTGGGCTAGGGCGGAAGACAGCGATCATCCTCGGTCGGATGGGTAGCGCCGAAGTGCCCTGATGGGCTCGATTTAAGGGTTTTCCGCAGCAATTTTGTCAAGGTTCCGGCATTCACCCGGTGCTAAAATGGCAGTCCTTTTGCGGCGCTGCACCATGAGCGAAGAAGCCCAGCTGACCGATACCGAAGACCTGCAGGAGCGCCTCGCCGAGGTGCAGACCCTGCTCGCCCGGCACAAGCTGGTCGAGGAACTGGTGCACCGGCAGGAGGGGCCTCGCCACGACCTGGTCGAGGACATCGTGCACAAGCAGCATCTGCACGAACTCCAGCACAAGCTGGAGCCGATGCACCCGGCCGACATCGCCTACATCCTCGAAGCATTGCCGCTCGATGAGCGCCTGATCGCCTGGGATCTGGTCAAGGCCGAGCGCGAGGGCGAGATCCTGCTCGAAGTCTCGGACGCCGTCCGCGAGAGCCTGATCGAGTCGATGGAGCGTACCGAGCTGGTCGCTGCGGCCGAGACGCTCGATGCCGACGAACTGGCCGACCTTGCGCCCGATCTGCCGCAGGGCGTCATCGACGACGTCTTCCGCGGCTTGTCGGTCGAGGAGCGCGAACAGCTGCGCGCTGCCATGTCCTATGCCGAAGATTCGGTCGGCTCGATCATGGATTTCGACATGGTCACCGTTCGCGAAGACATCACGCTCGAAGTCGTGCTGCGTTATCTGCGCCGTTTCGACGAACTTCCCGACCACACAGACCAGCTTTTCGTGGTCGATCGCGACGAGCACCTCAAAGGCGTGCTGCCCCTCAATATCCTGCTGGTCAACGAGGTGGAGGTCGAGGTTGGCGCGCTGATGCAGACCGATTTCGTCGAACTCGAACCGGACGATATGGCGGAAGAGGCGGCCAAGGCCTTCGAACGCTATGACCTGGTCTCGGCGCCGGTGGTCGATCCGGAAGGCAAACTGGTGGGCCGCGTCACCGTCAATGCGGTGGTGGACTTCATCCGCGAGGAAGCGGAAAGCGAACAACTGGCCCAGGCCGGTCTGCGCGAAGAAGAAGATATTTTCGCCTCGGTCTGGGATTCGGTGAAAAACCGCTGGGCCTGGCTGGCAGTCAATCTGGTCACGGCCTTCGTCGCCTCGCGGGTGATCGGTGCCTTCGAGGATTCGATCGAGAAACTGGTGGCGCTTGCCGCGCTGATGCCCATCGTCGCCGGTATCGGCGGCAACTCCGGCAACCAGACGATCACCATGATCGTCCGTGCCATCGCTATGGGGCAGGTTCAGCCCGATGCCATGCGCCGCCTGCTACGCAAGGAACTCGGCGTGGCCACGATCAACGGCCTGATCTGGGGCGGCCTGCTCGGCGTCGCCGCCTGGTGGCTTTACGGCAGCTTCAAGCTCGGCATCGTGATGACGGCTGCGATGACCCTCAATCTTCTGCTCGCCGCCTCGGCGGGGGTGGGCATCCCGTTGCTTCGCCAGAAGTTCGGTGCCGATCCGGCGGTTGGCGGTTCGGTGATGATCACCGCCCTGACCGACTCGGGCGGTTTCTTCATCTTCCTGGGATTGGCGACACTCTTCCTAATGTGAGTCGGGCGTCAGCAGCTTGAGCCCGACGATGCCTGCAACGATCAGGCAAATGCTGAGCAGGCGGGCGACTTCCCGCGATTCGCCGAAGAGCATGATGCCGAGGATGGCCGTGCCGACGGCACCAATCCCTGTCCAGACCGCATAGGCTGTACCGAGCGGCAGCACCTTGAGCGACCAGCCGAGCAGCACGACGCTGGCGACCATCGCCAGCACGGTGGCGACGGATGGACCAAGCCGGCTGAAGCCTTCGGTGTATTTGAGCCCGACGGCCCAGCCGATTTCGCAAAGGCCGGCCACGAAGAGGACGAGCCAGGCGGTTCCCGAACTCATTTCTGGTGGGAGAACCAGGCTTCGGCTGCAGCGACCGTGGCGGCGATGTCGGCTTCGCTGTGGGCGGCCGAGACGAAGCCTGCCTCGAAGGCGGAAGGTGCAAAGTAATGACCGGCGTCGAGCATGGCGTGGAAGAAGCGGTTGAAGGCCTCCTTGTCGCAGGCGAGTACCGCGTCGTAAGTGCCGGGGCAGCTTTCCGCGAAGTACAGGCCGAACATGCCGCCGACGTTCTGCGCGGCGAAGGCGACGCCATGCTTCTGCGCGGCACCGGCCAGGCCGTCGCACAAGGCCTTGGTCTTGGCGGTCAGGCTTTCGTAGAAGCCGGGCGCCTGGATTAGCTTGAGTGTTGCTATGCCGGCCGCCGTCGCGATCGGATTGCCGGAGAGCGTGCCGGCCTGGTAGACCGGGCCGAGCGGCGCGATCTTCTCCATGATTTCACGTTTGCCGCCGAAAGCGCCGAGCGGCATGCCGCCGCCGACCACCTTGCCGAAGGTGGACAGATCCGGGGTGATGCCATAGAGGCCCTGGGCGCTCTTCAGGCCGACGCGGAAGCCGGTCATCACTTCATCGAAAATCAGCACGGCACCGTGTTGCGCGGTCAGTTCGCGCATGGTTCTGAGGAATTCGACAGTCGGCGCGATCAGGTTCATGTTGCCGACTACCGGCTCGACGATGACGGCGGCGATCTTGTTGCCATGTTGCGCGAATGCGTCGGCAAGTTGCTGCGGATCGTTGTAGGCCAGCACCATCGTGTGTTGTGCCAGGTCGGCCGGGACGCCGCCCGAAGACGGGTTGCCGAAGGTCAGGGCGCCGGAACCGGCCTTGACCAGCAGGCTGTCGGAGTGGCCGTGGTAACAACCTTCGAACTTGATCAGAAGGTCGCGCCCGGTGTGGCCGCGGGCCAGGCGGATGGCGCTCATCGTCGCCTCGGTGCCGGAAGAAACCAGGCGCACCATGTCCATCGACGGCACCAGTTCGCAGAGCAGATCGGCGATTTCGACTTCCTTCTCGGTCGGCGCACCGAAGGAGAGGCCATCGACCGCCGCGGCTTGCACGGCGGCGATGACTTCCGGATGGGCATGGCCGAGGATCATCGGGCCCCAGGAGCCGACGTAGTCGGTGTACCACTTGCCATCCGCATCCTGTACCTGGGCCCCGGCGGCCTTCTGGAAAAAACAGGGTGTGCCGCCGACCGAGCGGAAGGCGCGCACCGGCGAATTGACGCCGCCAGGAATGTGGCGCTGGGCACGTTCAAAGAGTTGCTGGTTACGTGAGCTCATGGGAGGCTTCCTCGAAAAGGCGTTGGTAGGCGGCGGCACGCGCCGCGATGTCGGGGGCGCCGAACAGGTCGGTAATGACGGCAAGCAGGTCGGCTCCGGCGGCGATCAGGGGGGGGGCGTTGTCCAGTGTTATGCCGCCGATGGCGCAGGTGGGGGCGTTCAATTCGCTGGCTGACTGGGCAAACAGGCTGATCGGGGCGACGGCGGCCTGCGGCTTGGTCGGTGATGGATAAACGGCGCCGAAAGCGACGTAGTCAGCGCCGGCTGCGGCGGCGCAGCGGGCTGCGGCAAGATCGGCGTAGCAGGAGGCGCCCAGGATCTTGGTCGGTCCGAGGATGGCGCGGGCGGCGCGCAGATTGCCGTCCTCGCGGCCGAGGTGGACGCCATCGGCGTCGACCAGTGTGGCTAGCGCCAAATCATCGTTGATCAGCAGGCGGGCGCCGTGCCGGCGAGTCAGTTGGCGCAGGGCGCGGGCGCGTGCGAGGCGCTCGGGCATGGTGCTTTCCTTGTCGCGCAACTGCACGATGCGGCATCCGCCGGCCAGCGCTGCCGCCACATCCGCCAGAAGGCGGCTGCCATCAGTGGTTTCGGGGGTGATGGCGTAGAGACCCCGCAGTTCAGGGCGCATCGGGCTGTTCCGGATTCGACGATTTCTCGGCGTCGCTGCCGGCTTCGTCTTCGTCGTCGCGTGCCCAGAATAGGCGATCGGGAATGAATTGCCCCATGCCGCCCCGAAAACCGTTGGCCAAGGTTTGCCAGGTGTAGTCCTGGGCGTCGCGCGCCGCATCCTCGACGCTGGCGCCGGCGGCGATGCAGCCGGCAATGGCCGAGGCCAGGGTGCAGCCGGAGCCGTGGTAGCTGCCGGGCAGGCGGTCCCAGCGGTCCTGACGGATGACGCCCTCTGGACCGTAGAGTGTGTTGACGACGTCGGGCGTGCTTTCGTGAGTGCCGGTAATCAATACGTATTGAACGCCCATGTTGATCAGGCGTTGGGCGCAGACATCGAGCGAGGGTTCGCTCTCGTCGTCGTCACTTTCCGCCAGGCGTCTTGCCTCGGGGGCGTTCGGGGTGAGCAGCGTGGTCTGCGGCAGCAGCATTTCGCGGATGGCGGAGATGATCTCCTCGCCGGATAGTTCGTCGCCCCGCCCGGAGGCGAGCACCGGGTCGAAGACCAGCGGCGTCTCCGGGTAGTCGGAAACGATCTCGGCCACGGCGAGCGCATTCTCGACGCTGCCGAGGACACCGATCTTGAAGGCGGCGACCGGCATGTCCTCGAGGACGGTGCGGGCTTGCTGCTCAAGTAGTTCGGCGCTGACCGGATGCACGCTCTGGACGCCGACGGTGTCCTGGACGGTCAGCGCGGTAATGGCGGTCAGCGGGTGGCAACCCAGGCTGGCCAGGGTCAGGAGATCGGCCTGAATACCGGCGCCCGAGGAGGGGTCGCTGGCCGCGAAGACAAGCACCTGCGGCAGGCTGGGAGCGGGGTGAGGACTGGGATTCATCGGGTTTCGCGCCCTTGGCGGGGAGCGAAGGGGATTGGGTAAGATGGCGCCGATTTTATCCGAATCCCGCAGTTGCCGAGATGCTAGGAACCATTACCTTTCTCTCATTTAGGGGTTGTGGCATTTTTGAACATCCGTAGTATGATGCACCGATAAACATTAACGCCGATAATGGCCTAGGGACAGGGAAATTGGCTGATTTATCCAGACTGCGCGGTGTCAGGGTGATGGTCATTGACGACAGCAACACCATACGGCGGAGCGCCGAGATTTTTCTCGTCCAGGCCGGGTGTCAGGTTGTTCTCGCCGAAGACGGTTTCGATGCCTTGGCCAAAATTGCCGATCACCAGCCCAGCGTGATCTTCTGCGACATCATGATGCCGCGGCTCGACGGCTATCAGACCTGTTCCCTGATCAAGAAGAATCCCCGGTTCAAGGCAACGCCGGTGATCATGCTGTCCTCCAAGGATGGCCTCTTCGACCGCGCGCGCGGCCGCATGGTCGGCTCCGACCAGTACCTGACCAAGCCGTTCACCAAGGACAGCCTGCTGCAGACCGTCGCCGCCTTCGCCTTGCCGGCAGAACCAGAATCCAACCAGTAGTCCAGGGAGCAACACCATAATGCCCGTCAAGAACATTCTTGTTGTCGACGATTCCCCGACCGAGCGTTTTTTTACGGTCGATATCCTGACCAAGGCCGGCTATCAGGTCACGACCGCCGAGAACGGAGAAGAAGGAATCGCCAAGGCCAAGGCAAGCAAGCCCGATCTCATCTTGATGGATGTCGTCATGCCCGGCCTCAACGGCTACCAGGCGACGCGGACCTTGACCCGCGATGAGGAAACCAAGGGTATTCCGGTCATCGTCTGTACCTCCAAAGGACAGGAGACCGACAAGATCTGGGGCTTGCGCCAGGGTGCTATCGACTATCTCGTCAAGCCGCTCAATCCCGAGGAGTTGCTGCAGCGAGTTGCCGCATTGCCCTGATCCATGGCCAGAAAAACCAGTCTTCGCGATTTCCAGACCTATCTCGCGGCACGTTTGACCACGGCCGCCCAGGGGCGGGGTGCCTCGTCGTGGCTCGGTATCGAGGCGGGTAGCGAGACTTGGCTGGTTGATCTCTCGGATGGCGGCGAGATCGTCCAGTCGCCTCAACTGGCGCCGGTTCCCCTGACTCGACCCTGGTTTGCCGGCATCGCCAACATTCGCGGCAATCTATATGCAGTCACCGATTTTTCGGTGTTTCGTAGCGGTCCGCCCACGGCGCGCAACGCCAATTCCCGCCTGCTGTTGATCGGTGTCAAGCATGGTTCCAATGCTGCCTTGCTCGTATCGCGCATGCTCGGGTTGAAGAATCCGGAGGACTTCACACCTGAGTCTCACGATACTTCGGCGCCACCTTGGGCTGCGCAGCGTTTTGCCGACACGCAGGGAAAAATCTGGCGAAAACTCTCGGTACGCGAACTGCTTGCCGATCACGATTTTATGAATATCGGGGTCTGACCCGGGCCTGTTGCCCTCGACCCCAAGCGGAGGATCTCCATGGCTTTCAGCTTCAAACTTCCCAAATTCGGCGCGGCCGCAAAGGGGGCCGATGTAGCACCCTTGACCGTTTCGGCTGATTTTTCCAGCGAGCGCGAGGGTTTGGGAAAGTTGCCGCTTCCCGGCTTCCTGGCCAATCAGCCGGTGTTGCAGCAGATGAAAACGCTGGGTGGCATCTTCGTTGTCCTCCTGGTCCTGATTGCCGCACTGGTCTATCACGACAACCGTGAATCGACCCACGGTACCGCCTATATTGCCGCATCCGGCGAAATGCGCATGCTCTCGCAGCGTCTCGCCAAGGCCTCCCTGCTCGCCCTGCAGGGCAATACAACTGCCTTTGCACAGCTCAAGGAATCGCGCGATACCTTCTCGCAACTGCTCGATCGCCTGACCAATGGTGGTGATGTCAGCGGTGTCGGCGTCCCGGCATCGCCCGACGAAGTGCGTCCCCAGCTCGACGCGCTGACGCAGCGCTGGACTACTGCGGACAAGGATGCGCAAACGGTGATCGGTCAGGAGAAGAACCTGACTGACCTCGGTAAGGCTGTTGCGGTCATCGATGACAAGAACGCTGTACTCCTCGAGTTGTCGGAACAACTGGCAGCCCTTAAGGTACAGTCCGGCGCCTCGGCACGTGAAGTCAACGCCGCCAGCCAGCTGATGATGCTGACCCAGCGCATCGCGAAGAACGCTTCGGCCCTGCGCGTCGGCGACGAGATCAATCCTGAGGTGGCTTTCCTGCTCGGCAAGGATACCAATGCTTTCCGCGACCTGCTGCAGACGCTGGCCAAGGGCGGTAACGATGGCGAGAGCCGCGACAAGCTGCATGCGCTCGATGGTGCCTTCAAGGAATACCAGGAAGCCATTTCCAGCATTCTCGGCAACATGCAGCCGTTGGTCCTGTCCAAGCAGGCCGGTTCACGGATCTTCCGCGAAAGCGAGGATCTGCTGAAGGCTACTGACGATCTCGCGCTGGCTTACCAGGAAGGCCTGGCCGAGCGTGCTCTATACATCGTCCTGCTGATCATCCTGCTGGCCGCCGCGCTGGCCACGCTGGCCCTGCTGGCCAAGGTCTACCTCGAGGACTCTGGCCGTCGTGCCCAGGCTGCGGAAAAGCAGCGTCAGGCTTCGGAACAGGTCAATCGCGAAAATCAGGACGCCATTCTGCGCCTGATGAACGAGCTAGGGGACCTCGCTGACGGCGACCTGACGGTGACTGCGACGGTGTCCGAAAATATTACCGGCGCCATCGCCGACTCGATCAACTACACGATTGAAGAACTGCGCGTGCTGGTCGGCCGGATCAACGACGCGGCGAACCGTGTGACGACAGCTACCGAAATTGCCCGCCAGACCTCGGCGGAGTTGCTTGAAGCCGCCGAGCGGCAGTCCAGCGAAATTCAGGAAGCCGGCCAGTCAGCACTCGACATGGCGCGCTCGATGAGCGAGGTTTCCGGTAACGCTACGCAGTCGGCCAAGGTTGCCCACCAGTCGCTTGCCGCTGCTGAAAAGGGTACGCAGGCGGTGCAGGACTCGATCAAGGGCATGAACGAAATTCGTAACCAGATCCAGGAAACCTCGAAGCGGATCAAGCGCCTCGGTGAAAGCTCCCAGGAGATCGGTGAAATCGTTGAACTGATCTCGGACATTACCGAACAGACAAACGTGCTGGCCTTGAACGCAGCCATCCAGGCCGCTTCGGCCGGCGATGCCGGGCGTGGCTTTACGGTGGTTGCCGAGGAAGTGCAGCGTCTGGCCGAGCGCTCGGCTGAAGCAACCAAACAGATTGCGGCGATTGTGAAGACGATTCAGACCGATACGCAGGATGCGGTGTCCGCCATGGAGCAATCGACCCAGGGCGTGGTCGAAGGGGCGAAGCTCTCCGATGCCGCCGGTCAGGCGCTGTCCGAGATCGGCGACGTGTCGCGTAACCTGGCCGACCTGATTCAGAACATTTCGACCTCAACCCAGAACCAGGCGGAGTCGGCGACCAACGTCGCGCGCCTGATGCAGGACATCCTCTACGTAACCGAGCAGACGACGGCCGGTACGCAACGTACGGCACAGGCGGTGGACGAACTGACCGCACTGGCCTCCGAACTGAAGGGATCGGTCGCCGGCTTCAAGGTGGACTGAAAGACTGGCGACGCGAGAGACTATGAACGCGGCAAGCGCATTTGATTTGGGCCCGCTCACCTGGGTCAAGGCAGAGATCGATCTGGCATTCCAGCGCGCCAGCGAATCGCTCGGGCAATATCTTCCCGGTGGCGAAGTCACCCCGCTGAAATTTTGCCGCACCCACGTGCACCAGGTTTATGGTGCCCTCTCGATCGTCGGGCTCGATGGCGTTACCCAGGTCGTCGAATCGATCGAAGCGCTGCTTGCGGCCTTCGAGGAGGGGCGTTTGCCCCCGGACGAAGCCGGTGTCGGCGTCGTCCGTGAAGGTATGGCCGCGCTTCGGGAGTATCTCGATGATCTCATGCTCGGCGAGCCGAACCAGCCGCTACGCCTGTTGCCAACCTATCAGGCGCTGGCCCGGGCACGCGGTCAGGCGTTGATTCATGCCAGCGATTTGTTCTACCCGGACCTTTCGATTCGTCCGTCGCGGCGGCCCGGTTCCGCCAAGCCGGAACCGGAGCAACTCAAGCAGGTGCTGAAGACCGCCCGCATGAGTTACCAGAAAGGTCTGCTCAGCCTGTTGCGCAATCCTGACGGGGGCGAGCAGGGCCGTATGGCGATGCGCGATGCGCTCGCCGCCATCGAGGCGTTGCAGGAAACCGGCGCCAGCCGTGCCTTCTGGTGGGTGGCGCTGGCGCTCATGGAAACCTTGGCCGATTCCGCAACCCGCAACGATACGGCGGTGCGTTACCTCTGCTCGCGGATCGATGCCCAGATTCGTCGCTTGCTCAATGGTTCGAGCAATGTTGCCGAGCGTGTTATGCGCGAGGCGCTCTATTACGTCGCGCAGGCCCCGGCCGGCTTGGCCCCCTTGATTGGTGACGTCCAATCAGCCTTTGGCCTGCCGGCATTGATGCCCGCCAATGTGGAAACGGTAGCCCTGTTGCCGCAGGAGACTGCTTTGCGCAAATTGCGCGAAGCTCTGGGTGCCGTCGAGGAATTCTGGAACAAATTCTGTACCGGCAGCGCCGGCAGCATGACCGGTTTTGCCGAGAATGCCCGCCATGTCGCCGAATTGACCGAAGAAATCGCTCAAACCGATCTCAAACGTCTTGGCCAGGGCTTGGGTGCGGTCGCCAGCTGGCTGGCCGAAGACCCGAAACGCTACAACGATACTGTGGCGATGGAAGTGGCCACGACCATCCTGCTGCTGGAAAACGCTCAGGAACATTTCAAGCACCTCGGTACCGACTTCGCGCAGCAGGTGGACCTGATGGTCGCCCGCCTCTACGCTTGCATTGCCGGCAAGCCGGCGGCGGCGGCGGACGAGGCCATTCCGCTGCTCGACGAGATGACCCGGCGAGCCCAGGAAAAGCTGTTGATCGGACAGGTCGGACGGGAAATCCAGAATAATCTGGCACAGATCGAGCAGTCGCTCGACGGTTTCTTCCGTGATCCGGCCAAGGCTCATGAACTGGCGCAACTGGAGGCTCCGCTCAAGCAGATCGGTGGCGCTTTGGCCATGCTGGGACACTTTGCTGCAGTCAATAGTTTGAACGATTGCAGCGCCCGCATCAGGCAATTCGCGCAGCCCGACTATCTGCCGGCGAGTGAGGATTTCGAGGCGGTGGCGACGCAGCTTTCGATGCTCGGCTTCTTCGTTGATGCCCTGCAGAATGGCGAAACTGATTTCGATGCCTTCGTCCGCCGAATGGCTGGCGAGGAGCCAGCCTCCTCCGAGGATGAGGGGGAACTGGAGACTTTGCCAGCCCCCTCCGTCGAGGCCCAGCTTGCCCAGCAGGCCCGCGAGACACACGCCTTGGTCGAAGCCCTCAAGGAGGCGCCGGACGATGCGCGCCTGCAGGAGGAAATCCGGCACAACCTGCAGGCCATCCAGAAAGATGCCGATCTCGTTGCCAATCACGAATTGGGTGAGACCGCCAAGGCTGCACTTGAAGCCATGGAGGCCGGCGACGTCGGCGGTGCTGCGGTGGATGCCGCGCTCTCGGCGCTCAAGCCGCAAGTTTCCGAGGCGCCCGTGCCCTCGGCCGAGACGCTGCAACTTGCGGAGTCCAGCTACGAGGAAATCGACGCCGAGTTGCTCGCCATTTTCCTCGAAGAGGCGCAAGAGGTGCTCGCCACCATGAGCGAGCAGCGCGATCTGTTGGCTGCCGATCCGCACAACGTGGATGCCTTGACCACGATCCGTCGCTCGACCCACACCCTCAAGGGGAGTGGCCGTATGGTCGGCCTCACCGATCTCGGTGAAACAGCTTGGGAACTCGAACAGACGCTCAATCTCTGGCTGCGTCAGGATCAGTCGGTGAACGACGACTTGATGCGGATGATCAACGACGCACACGCGCTGTTCTCGGTCTGGGTCGAACATCTTGCCTCCGGCGATGGCTTGGCCCCCGATACGCGGGCTCTCGTTGCCCTGGCCGCACGCCTGCGAGGGGCCGAGCCACTGCCCGAGCCCAGCCTGCCCAAGACGGATGCCATGCCGGTGGCTGTACCCGTTCCTGTCCCGGAAACACCGGTCGCCCAGTTGGTCGACCTGCCGTTGCCCGAGGCTGCCGATGCAGCTCCCTCGATTACGCTCGATCTTCCCGTGCTCGATGATTTCGATGTGCAGGAACCGCCACCGGAGATGCCGGCCATCATCAGCCTGCCGACAGCTTTTCCCGAGCCGCCGGCGGTTGCCAGTTCGCCTTTCGGCGAACTGCTTGTGCCGGAAGAAATTGATCCGCCAGTCGAGCCCGAGCCGCTTGCCGAATTGCCGTCCGAATCCATTCCGGAGTCGGCGACCGTGGCTGAGCCGGCAGAGCCGGCTGTACCGACGCTCTATGACATTTTCCGGGAAGAGGCGCGCGGGCATTTGCAAACCCTGATCGCCTGTCACGCCGAACTTGATACCGAACCGTTCAAGCCCACCAGTTTCGAGATGACCCGGGCTGCCCACACGCTCGGCGGTATCGCCGCGACGGTTGGCCTGATGCCGCTCCACCATCTGGCGATCGCTCTCGAACATACCCTGCTGCGCCGCGACGGCTCTGCGCATCCGGAGAGCATCGAAGGCCTGGAGACTGTCCGGCAGGCCATCATCACCCTGGAAAGCATGTACGACGGCCTGGCCGCCAATCAGGCGCCGGAAGACCAGCCGCAATTGCTCGCCGCCCTGGAGGACGTATTCCTTCCGGCGCCGGTGGTTGCAGAAGCGCCGGCCAGTACCGCCGAGATCATTCCTTTGCACGTCGGTATCACTCCGGAGCCGGCCGTCGCGAGTGTCGAGTCGATAGCGCCACCTGTCCAGTTGCCGGTCCTGCCCACGCTAAGCGACGAACTGGATGAGCAACTGCTACCCATCTTCCTCGAAGAAGCGGCTGACCAACTCCGTGACCTGACTACCCAATTGCGGACCTGGCGGGCAGAGCCGCAAGGCGATGCCGCACCGCATGCAATCGCTCGTCTGCTTCACACCTTCAAGGGCAACGCCCGGATGGCCGGGGCGATGAACCTCGGTGAAGTCACCCATCTGCTCGAAACACGGGTCGAGGAGGCGATGCGGGCTGGCCAGGCAACGACTACCTTCATCGACGAGATCGAGAACGGTTGCGACACGCTTGCCGTGGCCGTCGAACGCCTGCGCGAAGGACCACAGGACATCTTCCCGGAGGCCACCTCCGCCACCGGGGTCGAGACGGCCTCCGTGGAGCACGCACCGGCATCGGTCGTACATCAGGAGCATGATGCGGAGAGCGAAGCCGGGGGGCAAAAGGCCACCCTGCGGGTACGGGCCGACCTGGTCGATCGCCTCGTCAACGAGGCCGGGGAACTGTCGATCGCCCGGACCCGGATCGAAGGCGAAATGCGCAGCCTCAAGACCTCTCTGCTCGATCTGACGGAAAACGTCATCCGCTTGCGTCGCCAGTTGCGCGAGATTGAAATTCAGGCCGAAGGCCAGATTCAGGCGCGTGTCGCCCAGACACCCGAAGGCCAGGCTGAGTTCGATCCCCTCGAACTCGACCGCTTTACCCGTTTCCAGGAACTGACGCGCTTCATGGCCGAGTCGGTCAACGACGTCGCGACGGTGCAGCAAAACCTGCTCAAGAACCTCGATGACGCCAATGCCGCGATCATCGCCCAGGCCCGCCTCAACCGTGGCTTGCAGCAGGAACTCATGGGCATCCGCATGGTGCCCTTCGCCAGTCAGGCTGAGCGTCTTTACCGAATCGTCCGGCAGACCGCCAAGGAAGTCGGCAAGCGCGCCAACCTTGATATCGTCGGTGGCCAGGTTGAAATTGACCGGTCGGTGCTCGACAAGATGCTCGGGCCGATCGAACACATGCTGCGCAATTCCGTTACCCACGGG
>JAEUOD010000191.1 GCA_016791065.1 Dechloromonas sp.
ATGTCGTCGTCGACGACGATGATGGTCTTGGTGTACATGAACTGGCGCAGGAAGGACCAGATGCCGAACATGATCCGCTTGGCGTGGCCGGGATACTGCTTCTTGATGCTGACGATGGCCATCCGGTACGAGCAGCCTTCGGGCGGCAGGTAGAAATCGACGATCTCCGGATACTGCTTCTGGAGCAACGGCACGAAGACCTCGTTAAGCGCGACGCCGAGCACGGCCGGCTCGTCGGGCGGCTTGCCGGTGTAGGTGCTGTGGTAGATCGGGTTCTTGCGCATGGTGATGCGCTCGATCGTGAATACCGGGAATTCGGCCTGCTCGTTGTAGTAGCCGGTGTGGTCGCCATACGGCCCTTCCAAGGCCATTTCACCGGGGTGGATGACACCTTCCAGTACGATTTCGGCCGAGGCCGGCACTTGCAGCGACGAGCCAAGGCACTGTGTCAGTTCGGTCTTGCCGCCGCGCAGGAGGCCGGCGAACTGGTATTCGGACAGGCTGTCCGGCACCGGGGTCACGGCACCGAGGATGGTTGCCGGGTCGCAACCGAGCACGACGGCAACCGGGAAAGGCTGGCCTGGATTGGCCAGCTGGTGGTCGCGGAAATCGAGCGCGCCGCCGCGATGGGCCAACCAGCGCATGATGACCTTGTTCGGTCCGAGCACCTGCTGGCGGTAGATGCCGAGATTCTGCCGGTTCTTGTGCGGTCCGCGCGTCACCACCAGGCCCCAGGTGATCAGGGGCGCAATGTCGCCCGGCCAGCAGTGCTGGATCGGCAAGCGCGACAGCTCGACATCCTGGCCTTCCCAGACGACCTCTTGGCATGGTGCATTCGATACTTTCTTGGGCGCCATGTTGAGCACTTGCTTGAGGATGGGCAGCTTGTCCCAGGCATCCTTGAGCCCCTTGGGCGGCTCGGGCTCCTTGAGATAGGCGAGCAGCTTGCCGACTTCGCGCAGCGCCTGCACCGATTCCTCGCCCATACCCAGCGCCACCCGCTTGGGCGTTCCGAAGAGATTGGCGAGCACGGGAATCGTATGTCCCTTCGGCTTCTCGAAGAGGATGGCCGGCCCGCCGGCACGCAGCACGCGGTCGCAGATCTCAGTCATTTCGAGACGCGTGTCGACCTCAAGGCCGATACGCTTCAGTTCGCCGGTTTTCTCAAGTTGCGACATGAAGTCGCGCAGATCGTGATATTTCATCGAATTCGATAACTCTGGTGACAGTTGGCGCAGCTACCGGTCAGCATCGGCAGCATGGCAATGGCGGTTTCGCGGTCGCCGGTCCGCGCTACCGTGGCGAAATCGCTGGCCGCCCGGTAACCCTCCAAGGCCATGCGACGCATGGCTTCCGGCATGTATTGCTCGGGCCGCGCCGGCTTCGGCAGCTTCTGGTGAGCCCCCCAGACCGGCACGCCCATTCGATCAAGGGCTATCTCGCCAGCCTCCTCGACCTTGCCGGCGACCAGCCGTTTCATCACTTCATCAAGGGCGACGGTCAGCTCACGCATTTCCGCACGCACCGCCACGCGGGCCTGCCATGGCATGGGAACCAGCTCCCGTTCATCCTTGCCGATTACGGCCGCCACGCCAACCACGGCTACCGGATTTTGTTCTGATTTGGGCGCCGGCTTCCCCCCTGCCGCCAGCACTGGCTTGGCAGCGACAGCCTTGCCTTGCTTCCCCCAGGATGGCGATGCCGGTTTCACGGCAATGGCCCGACCCGGCTTGGCCTTGGCTGCAGGCGCCGGCCTAGCTACCGGCGTTCCTTCAACCGCGCTTGCCTGCACCCCGCCGAGCAGGCAAGGAGACAGGCAAAGCAGGACAAAGAGCAGCGAACGTCTCACAAGGATCGCACGGAAATGAAAAATCCCCCGACGATGCCGAGCGCCGCGCGCATCGGCTCACCGGACCACGCCGGGTCCGACATGCAGTCGTACCGGCCGCGATGTTTCATCTTGTCCGGTAGGCAGCGTGACAGCCAACGCAAGCGCTGGTCAGATTCGGCAGCAGCGCCATCGCCTTGTCACGATCACCGCTGGCGGCCACCCGGGCAAATTCACTGACGGCCTTGTGGCCATCCATGCCGATACCGTGCATCGCCGGTGGCATGTGCGGTCCCGGGCGTGCATCCACCGGTTTGGCACGATGCCGTCCCATCGACGCGACGCCCAGCGAGGACTCGGCCAGCACACCGGCTTCCTTGACCTTGCCGGCCGCCATCAGGCCGAGGATTTCGTTGAGCTGGATGAGATTGTCGAGCATTTCCTCACGCAGTGATTCCTGGGCGGCCGGCGGCAAAGTCGCCAGTTGGCGGGTATCTTCGGCCAGCACATTGCCCGCCAGCAACATCCCGATCAAGATCAGGCGTTTCATCCAAAGCTCCTTCCGGAAACCAGAAAATCCAGCGCAATGCCGAGGAAAATCACCAGACCGGCATAATTGTTATGCAGAAAGGCCTTGAAGCAGGGCATGCGCTCACGGCCGCGAATCCAGAAGTAGTGCTGCACGAAGATCGCCGCCGCCGCGACCAGGCCGGCATCATAAATCCAGCCAAGGCGCAGCCCGAAACCAAGCCAGGCGAGAATGCCCAGGGTGACGGCATAGCAGGCCATCACCGCCGCCACATCGAAGCGCCCGAAAGTAATCGCCGAAGTCTTGATGCCGATCTTCAGATCGTCATCGCGGTCCACCATGGCGTATTCCGTATCGTAGGCCACTGCCCAGAAAACATTTGCGAGCAACAGCCACCAGGCTTCGGCCGGCACCTCGCCAAGATGGGCGGCATAGCCCATCGGGATGCCAAAGCCGAAGGCAATGCCGAGATACGCCTGGGGAATCGCCAGGAAACGTTTGGTGAAAGGATAGCTCGCGGCCAGGAAGAGCGCCGGCACCGACATCCAGATCACCAGCGGCTTGCCGAGCGCCAGCACGAGCGCAAAGGACACCAGCGCAAGGCTGGCGAACAGCCACAGCGCCTCCTTCGTGCTCACCCTGCCGGCTGTCAGCGGTCGCTCTTTCGTGCGTTCCACATGTTTGTCGAAATCACGGTCGGCATAGTCGTTGATGACGCAGCCGGCCGAACGCATCAGCACAGTACCGAGTACGAAAACCCAGAGCACCATCCAGTCCGGATGTCCATCGGCCGACAACCAGAGCGCCCAGAGCGTCGGCCAGAGCAGGAGCAGGATGCCGATCGGCTTGTCGAGCCGCATCAGCTTTTCGTAGAGGTCGAGTTTTTCCTTGAGAGCGGGCCAGTTCATGGTGGCGCGATTTTACCCCGGCAGGCGAAAAACACTCTTTACGCTTTGTTACGTTCTGTCGGTCGCCCAAACACCACTAAACTGCGTTACTCGGTACACCTGCAACACGAAAGATCGCCTCATGAACCGCTATATTTTTACCGCTCTGCTGGCCATTGCTGCCCTCATCCCTCAGGCTCACGCCTCGAGCTTTTCGATCAACGTCGGCCAACCCGGCTTTTACGGCCGCATCGACATTGGGGGCTTCCCACCCCCACCCTTGCTTTATCCGCAGCCGATCATGATCCAGCATGGACCACCCGGACTGGCGCCTTACTATCTGCGCGTCCCACCGGGGCACGCCAAGCATTGGCACAAGCATTGCCACAGCTACCGCGCCTGCGGCCGGCCGGTCTATTTCGTCCGTGACGACTGGTATGTGAACGATTACGCGCCGCGTTACCGCGAACGCCACCACGACCACTATTACCGGGATGATCGCCGCTACGACGACCGACGCCACTATCGTCATGACTACAGGGGCGACGACCGCCATTACCGGGGTGATGATCGCGGCCATGGGCGAGGCCATGGTCATGGACGTGGCCGCGACGACTGATCAGCTCGATCTACTTTTCCACACCGCGCAAGGCCAGAACCGTCTCCTGAAGTCTGCTCGGCAGCGCCTCGGTCGCTGCCAACGGAACGCCGACCCGCAAGGAAACGCGCGAGAACATGCCTCGCCGGAAGGGCTTTTTCATCGCCGCACCCTCGATGCGCGAAAAATAGCTGCCCCAGAGTCCGGAAAGCGCCATTGGCACGACTGGCACGGGATTGGCGGCGAGAATGCGACTGATGCCTGGACGGAAGGGCTGCAGTTCGCCATCGTGCGTAATCCCGCCCTCCGGGAAAAGCCCGACCAGCTCGCCTGCGCTCAGTGCAGCCGAAACCTCGGCGAATGCCTTTTCCATCATTTCGGGATCCTCCTTGGCCGAGGCAATGGGAATCGCACCGCAGTGGCGGAAGATGAAACTGAGTACGGGAATCCGGAAAATCCGGTGGTCCATAACGAAGCGAACCGGCCGCGGCGAGGCGCCCATGATGATCACCGCATCGGCAAAGCTGACATGGTTGGCGACGATGAGCGCGGCGCCCTCCTCGGGGATGTGATCAATGCCCTCGCTGCGCAGCCGATAGGCCGCCTTGACCATGAGCCAGGCCATGAAACGCAACAGGAATTCCGGCACCAGGGTGTAGATGTAGATGGCGACCAGCGCATTGGCCAGCGCCGCGACGCCGAACAAGGCGGGGATGGAAAGGCCGCCGCTGCCGAGCAGCGCAGCCGCGCCAAGTGCCCCGACGACCATGAACAGTGCATTGACGATATTGTTGGCAGCGATGATCCGTGCACGGTGCTCGGCAGAGCTGCGAATCTGGACCAGCGCGTAGAGCGGCACGATGAAAAACCCGCCGAAGACGCCAAGCATCAACAGATCGAAGATCACCCGCCAGGCCCAGGGATGAGCCAGCAGGGCAGCCAACTCCAGGGGCGTCCCGCCGCCGCTGGCGGCAGGAGAGGCGAAGGCCAGGTCAAGACCGAACAGCGTCAGGCCGATCGAGCCGAATGGCACCAGGCCGATTTCCACGCGTTTGCCGGACATCCTTTCACAGAGCAGCGATCCGATCCCGATACCGACCGAAAAGATGGCCAGCAATAAAGTGACCGCCGACTCGGCGCCCCCCAGCACATCCTTGGCGTAGGCCGGGAACTGGGCGAGAAAGAGGGCACCGTACAGCCAGAACCAGGAAATACCCAGGATCGAGAGGAATACCGTCCGGTTCTTGCGCGCAAAGCTGATATTGCGCCAGGTCTCGCTCAAGGGATTGAGGTTGATCCGCAAACCGGGGTCCGGCGCCGGAGCCGCCGGAATGCCCCGGCTGGCGATGTAGCCGGCGATGGCGACCAGCAGGCCGCCCAATGCGACCCAGGTCGGCGCATCGGCCGCGCCGGCAAGCAGCCCACCGGTAATCGTGCCCAACAGGATGGCGATGAAGGTCCCGGCCTCGACCAGGGCATTGCCGCCGACCAGTTCCCCCTCGGCCAGGTGCTGAGGCAGGATCGCGTACTTCACTGGCCCGAAAAGCGTCGAATGCAAGCCGAACAGGAAAAGGGCGAAAAGCAGGATGGCGAGGCTGTGCTGTTGAAAGCCGAGTGCGGCGATCAACATGATGCCGATTTCCAGGACCTTGACCAGCCGGGCCAGTTTTGCCTTGTCGTACTTGTCGGCCAACTGGCCTGCCGTGGCTGAGAAAAGAAAGAATGGCAGGATAAAAATGCCGGCCGCGAGATTGGCCAGCAGGCCTGGCGCCAAAGTTGTCCAGCTTGCCGCGTGAAAAGTCAGCAGAACGACCAGGGCATTCTTGAACAGGTTGTCGTTGAACGCCCCGAGAAACTGAGTGCCGAAAAAGGGTGCGAAACGGCGCTCGCGCAATAGTTGAAACTGGCCGCTCATGCCATTTCCCCCAACAGCGAGGCGCGGCGACGCCGCCGGATGTGCAGACCTCCCAAGCCCAGGAAGGCGAAGAAGCCGCTATAACCTGCCAGTGCGTAGCTGGAAGGCAGCATTTCCTCAGCGGGCGAGCCCTTGTCCTTCAGTTCTGCCGGGAAAGGACGTGGATCGTTCGGGACGATTTTCCACTGCGCGCGGTCGGCTGGCGTTCTCGCCATGAATTCGTCGAGCGAGGCGACCGGTGCCTGCCCCATCGCTCGTGACGAGGGGAACTGCGGAATCCGCACGAAGACGAGGGCCTCGAGGTCTTCCGCCATCATCTTCTCGTAGGCCGAGGCATTGGCCGGATTGGCGATGATGCGCTGGAGAATGTCCTCCCCCGCCGCAGTGAAGGCGACAAACGGATACAGGTTGGTCTTTTCGGCCGACAAATAGTCATATGCCTTGCGCCCCTTGTCCAGGCTGCGCTCCTTGATCGCCATGTAGGGCAATGCGGCAGCCGCCTTCAGGAGACCGGCCGAACCTTGCTCCGGAATCTGCCAGCCCAGCGAACGCAGGGTTTCCAGATTGATGCCGGCACAGTTTGCAGTCGCATGGTTGTAGGTGAAATCATGACGATAGAAGTGATTGAACACCCGGCTGATCGCTTCCTGGTAAAGACCGGGTACGCGACCATCCTTGAAAACCGCGACCAGCATGTAGCTCGGGCGATACCAGGACTGGCCGCTGTTCAGGTCGGTCTGGTAGGCATCCATCGGCAAGGTGGCGGCGACAATGCCTTTCTCGCTGACGGAGTCCAGGTTGTAGAAATTGTTGACCAGCCACTGATCCCACTCCCCATGCTCGCCGAATCGGCCGGTGGCGACAGCGAAGTGGCCGCCATGCGCTTCGTCGTCATCGCCTTGCGCTCCGTTCAGAACAAAGGCCATTACCGGCTTGCCAGCCAGATCCGCCGCCTTGCCCGATCGGCTCCACAAGGTGCGACTGGCCAGCGGCAAACTGGCAGCACCGCCATCGGCCCTGACCAGGCTTTCCAGCGTTTCATCGGACTGCAAGGGAGCGGACAGCAACTGCGCCCCCAGGGCGAAATCCTCGGGCCACAGGGTCCGCGCCGTAAAATGCCCCTTTTCCAGAGAGCCCCGCGCCTTAATCGAGCGCCCAGCAAAATATTTCAGGCTGTCGGCGTTGTAATACGAAAGATTGCTGTCGATCTTCTCGACCAGACGTAGCGGCTGCGACTCCCCCTTGCCCGAATCCAGGCGATCACCGCTTTCAGCCAGGATGCCCCGCGCCACCTGCGGCGACCCGAGCCAAAGCAGTGCCGGACGCTCGCCGTTCGGCTGCCCCCGCCGGGTACCCGCCCAGCGGCGCACATCCTCCTGAACCCGGAGCCCGGCTTCGAATCCCGCCGCCTGCCCGGTCGGCACGGCAATCTGATCGCCCTCGAAATACCACAAGGCCTGCCTGGGCGTCGGGCAGTCGACACAGTCGCTCCCTTTGGCCAAACGGAAATCGGCCGCTCCATACAAGCCCAGCGGGGAATTATTGCCCAGCGCATCGCTCACCAACGACGCCGAAAAGGCCGGCAGGCTGAAACACAGACCGGCGGCAACAACCCCGGACGCCAAAGCACGAAGCTTCATTTCACTAGTTCTCCTGGAACGAATCATTTGATTTTGATATCTACAGCAACCATCGACGATGCCATAGGCATCAAACAACTAGGATCCCGGGCACGCCGTTCGGTAGTCAAGGCGCGTCGACTCATGCCCGATTACCGGCAAAAGCGCGGCGCGTCTGGAACACCACCGGGGAAAATGAATGGCCCTGCCAAGTCAGCAAACGCTTGAGGGCGAAATCGAAGAAAAGAGGATTGTGCTGGCGTATCGCATCCAGATCGGCGACTGCCCCGGCCGGCAGCAAGTCCGCCTTGACCAGCGCCCGCAACGAAGTCAGCGGCAGGATGCCGGGCAAGGGATAGTCCGAACCGTGCAGCAGTCGCTCGTGCAAGTCCTCGCGCTCAAGCAGCGTGCGGATCAGTGCCGGCTTGCGGTTGCGCTGGGTGATCGCCGAAATGTCGCCGTAGAGGCGCTCCTTGCCACGCGCTTCACCGAACAAGCGAAGAAAGAGTTCGAAACTGCTACGCTGCGGGCCGTTGGCCCCCTTGTCGAGATCGATGTCCTCGCCCAGCGAAGCGCAGTGTGCGACGACAACCTTCACCCCGGCATCGAGCGCCCGGCGCAGGCGTAGCGGGTTGCCGAAAGCCTGCGTATCGCTGCCCTTGACCGCCTTTTCTTCGCCGCAATGGACGATCAACGGCGTGCCGCTTTCCGCCAGGACGCGGTAGAAGGCGTCGCACTGCGCCGATGCCGGATCCATGCCCATTGCCGCCGGCAGCCATTTGACGGCGCGCGCGCCGCCGGCAATCGCCCCCCGGAGGTCGTCGGCCGCACCGGCTCGGTAAGGATGGATCGAAGCGACCCACTCGAAGCGCTCGGGAAAATCGTGTGCCAGCTTGGCCGCCCAGGCATTCGGAACATGGAAGGCGGTGTGCTCGGCATGCGCCTTGCCGGCCTGGTCGTGAAAGGACTCGAAGGCGAAGAGCATGACCTTGAAGCCAGCCGGCATCGCCTCGCACAGGTTGAGCAGGCGCGCCACGTAGGCCGCATCGACCTTGCCCGGTGCATCATGGGCGCAGCCGGCGTTCATGTAGAAGAGACGCTGGGCGTAGTGCAACGGATGCAACATCGAGGACAACTGCGGCCCGACGACGATACCGCTGCCACCATCGCCCAGTCCGGCAACGTGCACATGGCAGTCCCAGAGCTGGGCGGGGTCGATCCCCTCCCAGACCTTGCCGAGCCATGGGCTGTCGATCAGGCTGGCGGGAATCGCCACCCGGCAAGCATTAACCACGGCCGGTTTGGCCAGGCTCCAGCCCGCTGCGGAGCAGGCCCCCAAACCGAGGGCGGCGCCCAGAAAGCGGCGACGGGCAATGGACGGGGCCATCAGGCAACCATCTCGGCCAGGCGCTTCAGCGTCACGTAATCGATCTTCCCCGTACCCAGCAGCGGTAGCGCCTCGACCTTCTGAATCTTGCGCGGCACGGCCAGTTCCGGCATGCCGAGTTCGCGCGCCTTGGCGGCGAGCAGGTCGCGCGACAGGCTACCGTCCGTGGTGAAGAGAACCAGCGCCTCGCCCTTGCTCGCATCCGGCTGGCTCGACGCAGCATGCGCCAGGGCAGGCGATGTTGCGGTAGCCAGCTTTTCGACGACCTCCAGGCTGACCATTTCGCCGGCAATCTTGGCGAAGCGCTTGACCCGGCCAACGATCTTCACGAAGCCCTCGTCGTCGAACTCGACGACATCACCCGTCTCATACCAGCCATCGCCGACATCAGAGACCGGCGGCTGCAACACGCCCGGCTGCTCGGCCTTGAGGTAGCCAGCCATGACGTTGGGGCCGCGGACGTGCAGGATGCCGCCGTTATCGATGCCGGGCACTGGTACCAGCTTGTGCTCGAGGCCGGGCAACAGGTTGCCGACGGTGCCTGTACGGTAGGCCATCGGCGTATTGACGGCGAGCACCGGCGCCGTTTCGGTTGCGCCGTAGCCTTCGAAAATGCGGATGCCGAATTTCTCGAACCATTGGGTGCGCACCCCCTCCGACAATTTCTCGGCACCGGCCACGACGTAGCGCAGGCGGTAGAAGTCGTAGGGATGGGCGAACTTGGCGTAGTTACCGAGGAAGGTCGAGGTCCCGAAGAGCACCGTGCAGGAGCGGTCGTAAGCCAGCTCCGGGATGATCCGGTAGTGCAGCGGCGAAGGATAGAGGAAGAGGCTGGCGCCGGTCAGCACCGGCAGCAGCGCGCCGGCGGTCAGGCCGAAGGAATGGAAGATGGGCAGCGCGTTGAGTACCTTGTCGTCGACCGAGAAGTCGATCACGGCGCGGATCTGCGCGATGTTGGCGAGGATGGCGCGATGCGGCAACACGACCCCCTTCGGTTTGCCTTCGGAGCCCGAGGTGAAGAGCACGACGGCAGCCTCTTCCGGCGAAGCGTGCAGCTCGAAGCCGCGCGGGAAATGAATGGCCCTGAGGATCAGCCAGAGCTTGTCGCCAAGGCCGATCTTCTCGCGCACATCTTCGAGATAGACGATCTGCACGCCCTGCAGGCCGGCCAGCTTGTCGGTGAGCTTGGCCTGTTCGACGAAGGCGCGCGAGGTGACGATGAGCTTCACCTCGGCAGCGGTGCAGGCCGACTGCATGGCATCGACACCGGCCGTGTAGTTGAGCATGGCCGGCACCCGGCGGCGGGCGGTCAGGCCGAAGATCAGGCCCAGCGTCGGCACCAAGTTGGGCAGCAGCATGCCGACCTTCTCACCAGGCCGGGTCAGGCGCTCGATCTGGCGGCCGAGGATCAGCGCCATCTTGAGAAGGTCGTTGTAGGAGTACTCGATCTGCTTGACGTCTTCGAGCAGGCGACGGCCCTTGCCGAAGATGTCGGCTGCGTCGCACAGCGCGGTATAGAGCGTCTGCTGCGGGCGCGAGGCGAAGATCATTTCCTGCATCAGCCGGCGCATCGCCTCGCCCGACTTGCGGCGGCGCAGCTTGGCGGTCGGTGCCTCGGGCATCGGGAAATGGCGTTCGCTGAGCACCGTCAGGCGAATTTTCGGAAACAGCTCCTTGGGATACTTGCCGGAGAGGCGCGAGAAATAACTGCGCGATGCACCGTCGAGGCGCACCGGAACCACCGTCGCGCCGATCTTGGCGGCGACGAAGGCCGGGCCGTCATAGACCTTCATCAGCGAACCGGTCAGCGTGATTCGCCCTTCCGGGAAAATGACCACGGGGCGGCCGGATTCGATCAGGCGGATGACCTTTTTCATCGCCATCGGACTGGTCGGATCGACCGCCAGGTAATCGACCATCGAGAGCAGGATGCGGAACCAGAAATTGTTGGCGATACCGGTATGGACGACGAAGACCGGGTCGATCGGCAGGAAGAGCCCGATCAGCAGGCCATCGAGGAATGACTCGTGGTTGGCGACGACGAGCAGGCGCTGGTGATCGAAACGGGTGCGATTGAGCTGGACTTCGAGACGAAAGAACAGCCGGGCCAGGCCGCGCAGCAGCGGCCGCAGGAGTGTGCGCATCAGGTGTTTTCCTTGAGATAGTCGAGTACGTTGTTCAATGTCGCTTCGAGGGGGCCACGGTCGATCCAGAACCAGACCTCCTTGCCAACCTTCTCGGAGGCCAGCACGCCCGATTCGTGGAGCACCTTCAGGTGATGCGAAACGGTGGAGCGAGCCAGCGTCGATACCTCGGCAATCTGCCCGACGTTCAGGCGTTCGCCCGGCTCGAACAGCAGCAGGATGCGTTGCCGATGCTCGTCGCCGAGGGCTACGAAGATGCGGGACATATCCCTCCACTCGGGAGGGATGGCACGGGAGTAATCATTCAACATGTCGATAAGATTAGTTATATCGACATGACTTCGTCAAGTATTTTTTTTGACGCAGTTTTTCCGGAACAAGCCGATTGCTCCGCTAGGCTCACCTGGATTGAAAATTATCTAGCAACAAGGTAGCCGCCGGAAATTTCATGCGCCTGATCGTGTACATTCAGGTCACGAGGGGCGCAACAGCCCGGGCGCCCGACCCAATCCCGCTATCCGAGCACAACCATGCGCCTTCTCCCCCCCATCCTCCTCGCCCTGCTCGCCGGTTGCGCCACCGTGCTCACCACCCTGCAACTCGACGAGCGCTTCGGCTCGGCCGATCCCGGTCGCTTCGACCGCCCGCCTGCGGCCAGCGCCGCCGCGCCGGATTACTGGAAGGAGGTCCGGCCGGTGCTCGACCAGCGCTGCGTCTCCTGCCACGCCTGTTACGACGCCCCCTGCCAGCTCAACCTCACGAGCTATGCCGGCCTGATCCGCGGCGCCAACCCCAAGCAGGTATATGCCACCCGCCTGACCGCCGAAGCACCGACCCGGCTCGGTTTCGATGCCCTGAGCGCCCGCGAATGGCGAGCCCGCGATTTTTTCCCCGTGCTCAACGAACGCGCCCAGACGCCGGAGGCCAACCGTACCGGCGTCATGTTCCAGATGCTCGCCCTCAAGCGTGGCCAGCCCGGCCCAAGCAGCGGTCCCTTGCTCGACAAGGATCTCGATTTCTCGCTCGACCGCGCGCAGACCTGTCCGCAAGCCGAGAGCATGGCACACTACGCCCGCCAGCATCCGGGCCGGGGCATGCCGTTCGGGCTGCCGGCAGTCAGTGCCAGCGAACACGAAACGCTCGCCAACTGGCTGACGGCCGGCGCCCCCTATACGCCGCCGCCACCGCCCGCATCGGCCGTTACGGCCCAGATCGCCGATTGGGAAGCCTTCCTCAATGCCCCGGACAGGCGCAGCCAACTGGTCGCACGCTATATCTACGAGCACTGGTTCGTCGGTCAGTTCCACTTCCCCGAACAGCCGGCGCTCAATTTCGACCTGGTGCGCAGCCGCACGCCGCCCGGCCAGCCGATCGAGGTGATTGCCACCCGCCACCCCTACGGCGATCCCGGCCCGGGCCCCATCCATTACCGCCTGCGTCCGCTGGAAGCGACGCCGGTCGCCAAGACTTTCATGCCGATCGAACTCAGTCCGGGCCGCCTCACCCGATTGCGCGGCTGGTTTGCTGGTGACCCGGTGGCGGAACTGCCCGGCTACGACCTGGCCACTACTGCCAACCCCTTCGTCACCTTCAAGGCTCTGCCGGTCGATGCGCGCTACCGTTTCATGCTCGACGAAGCCCTATTCACCATGGCCGGTTTCATGAAGGGACCGGTCTGCCGGGGACAGGTCGCGCTGAACGTGATCAACGACCATTTCTGGATCGTCTTCCAGGCACCGGGCGAACGCGCCAGCCAGCAAACCGCCCGCCTCATCGAGGCCGGCGCACCGAACCTGGCCCTGCCCAACGAACACGAAAGCGCTGGCGGCATGCTGGCCTGGCGCAGTTACGCCGAAAAGGAAAAAGCCTATCTCGCCACCAAGCACGAGACCTTCAAACGTCTTGGCGATGCCGGCTACCGGCCCACCGTCGCCGGTCTATGGGATGGTGACGGACACAACCCGAATGCGGCCCTCACCATATTCCGCCACTTCGACAGTGCCTCGATCATGCGCGGCCTGGTCGGCGAGCGGCCGCAAACCGCCCTGCTGCTAAGCTACCCGCTGCTCGAACGCATGCATTACCTGCTGGTTGCCGGCTTCGACGTGTACGGCAACGTCGGGCACCAGCTGGCGACCCGTCTCTACATGGATTTCCTGCGCATGGAGGGCGAACTCAATTTCCTCGCCCTGCTCCCTGCCGGGCACCGGCAGAAGGCGCTCGACCACTGGTATCGCGGACGCAGCGCGGAGCAGGACGAACATCTCGCCAAGGTTTCGGCCTATTTCCCCGTTGCCTCGGGCGAAAAATACCGGACGAACGATCCGTTGGGCGAACTCTATGCAAAGGTCGCAACGCGCGTCGCCAAGGTCCGCGAGAAATCGCTCGACTGGCGCGACAGCGGCCTCAGTGCCAGCGAACTGGAGCAAATGCGCCGCCTGTCACGGATTCGGGGAACGGCCGTTTCGCACCTGCCGGAAATGAGCCTGCTCGTACTGCAAGCCCCGGGCGCCATGCCGCGTCTCGTGACGCTGATCGCCAACAGTGCCCATAGCAACGTGGCGCAACTGTTCCAGGAAGAAAAGCGCCGACTGCCCGACGAGGACACCCTGCTCGCGGTCAACGGCATCGCTGGCGCCTACCCGAACGCCATTTATGCCGTCACTGCTGAAACCCTCCCCGCTTTCGTCACGGCGGTCAGCCGCCTTGCCGGACCGGATGACCTGATTGCGCTCAACGAACGTTTCGCCGTGCGGCGAACCGATCCGCGCTTCTGGCCGACCAGCGATGCCATCCATGCCGCCTGGCGGGCCATGGATCCAAGCCAGGCGGCCGTGCTCGACTACAGCCGGCTCGATCATCGCTAGTCGAATGACATGCCCGACCGGCTGTAACTTTGTTACACTGGACTAACGGCCTCCCACGCCTCTGCGTAGGCCGTTTTAATCCAGACATCCACCATGCGTCCTAACCTGTCAGCTGTCCTGATCTTGCCGGAAGCAAGCGCATGAAGCTGCGCCTCAAGGTCTGGCTCGTCCTCGGCCTCGTCCTGCTCGTCGTCCTCACGCTCGACATGGCGATTTCCTGGCATCGCATCCAGAGCGAGCACCGTCAGGAGCAGGAATTCGACATCCAGGCCATCCGCGCCCTGCTCATGGCGACGCGGCGCGTCTATCACCAGCAGTTCATCGCCAGCGAACTGCCGGTCAATGAAAAGACCATCGGCTTCCTGCCGGCGCACGCCATGTCGCGCATTTCGCAGGATTACGCCAACTGGACGGATAACGGCTACCGCTTCAATAACGTCTCGGACCGGCCGCGCAATCCCGACAACCAGGCCGACCGCTTCGAATTGGCGGCCATGGAGTATTTCCGCGCCAACCCCAAGGTCGTCAACCGCATGGAGCCCATCCGCGACGACGAAGGCCGCCGCTGGTTCCACTTCACCGCACCGATCTGGATCGAACCCTACTGCCTGATGTGCCACGGCCGCGCCGAAGATGCGCCAGCCAGCATCCGCGAGCGCTATCCCGAGGCCTACGGTTACAAGCTCGGCGATCTGCGCGGCGTGATGAGCATCAAGCTGCCGCTCGAACGCTACGAAGCCGCCATGAGCAATCGCTGGCTGGGGCGCCTCTGGCGCAATCTCCAGACCTACCTGCTGATCTTCGTCGCGATCGGCCTGCTCATGGACCGCCTGGTTTTACGGCGCGTCGAGCGACTGCGCGCGGGTGCGGCACGCCTGGCCCGGGGCGACAGCGAAGTACGCATCGCCGACCCGGGCCACGACGAACTTTCCGCACTGACCCACACCTTCAACGACATGGCGGACAGTGTCATCGCCCGGGAAAAAGCCCTGGCCAGGCAGCGCGACTCGCTCGAACAGACCGTCGCCGATCGCACCGCTGCGCTTTCCCTGGCAAAGGATGCCGCCGAATCAGCCAACCATGCCAAGAGCCTCTTCCTGGCCAACATGAGCCACGAAATCCGCACCCCGCTCAATGCCATCAGCGGCATGTCCGCCCTGATCCGGCGGGGCGGCCTGTCAACCGAGCAACGCGACCGGATGGACAAGCTCGATGCGGCGAGCCGCCATTTGCTCGACACCATCAATGCCGTACTCGATGTCTCGAAGATCGAGGCCGGCAAGTTCGCCCTTGAGGAAACCACACTGCGCATCGACGCGATCTTCGCCAACATTCGCTCCATGCTGCAGGAGCAGGCCAGCGCCAAGGGACTCGAATTCCGCATCGACTCCTTTGCGGCACCTGGCGCCCTGCTCGGTGACCCGACCCGGCTGCAGCAGGCCCTGCTCAATTTCGCGAGCAACGCCGTGAAATTCACCGAACATGGGCACATCACCCTCACCGCCAGCCTGATCGAAGAAACGGCTGACGACGCGCTCATCCGCTTCGAAGTTAGCGACACTGGCATCGGTATCCCTGGTGAGGCACGGGAACGCCTGTTCGGCGCGTTCGAACAGGCCGACAAGTCCACTACCCGGCAATACGGTGGCACCGGACTCGGCCTTTTCATCGCCAAGACCATCGCCCAGGCGATGGGCGGTGAAATCGGCGTCGACTGCAACCAAGGCCAGGGCAGCACATTCTGGCTGACGGCGCGAATAAAGAAGGACCGCTCGACGCTAACCGGCCCGTCGAGCCTCCCCGGGAATGCCGAAGCCATGCTGCGCACCGAACATGCCGGCAAACGCATCCTGCTCGTCGAAGACGAACCGGTGAACCGGGAGATCGCCCTCATGATGCTGCAGGAGGTCGATCTGGTCGTCGATACCGCAGCCGACGGCATCCAGGCACTCGAACGGGCAGCACAACGGGACTACGACCTGATACTCATGGACATGCAGATGCCGCACATGGACGGCCTCGAAGCAACCCGCCGGATTCGCGGACTGCCTGGCCAGGCGGCGGTTCCGATCGTCGCCATTACCGCCAACGCCTTCGCCGAGGACAAGGCGCGCTGCTTCGCGGCCGGCATGAGCGACTTCATCTGCAAGCCGATCACCCCGGAAGGCTTGTATGAAGTCATTCTGAGCTGGCTTCAGCGTCCCCGGAACGAGGCAGGCTGATCAGGTGGAATTTTGCCGCCGCGCCAGCGCCCGCCGCCAGAACACATAGGGCAGGATCGTCAAGGCGCTGATCACGAGATACGCCAATACCGTCGCGACAATGACCGGCGACGCCCCGTTCAGCGCGACGACGAGCAAGGCGAGGCCGGGATTGCGTGCGGCACAGGCAATGGCGGTGGCGGTCCGGGTTGACGGCTCTGGACCACCCAGCAGGTGGCCGCAGCACAGCGCCAACAGACTGGTCGCCACGATCGCCGCAGCGACATGCGGCCCGGCATCGACGACCGAACGCCAGGCGGTGAGCAGCGCGAGGAGCGTCATCATCAACAGGAGCACGCTGGCAAACGGAGCAAGCCGGGGCAACATCCATTGGCTCAGGCGCGGCGCCGTGCGGCGCAGTAATATGCCGATCCCGAGCGGCAGGAGTTGGGCCATGAAAACCTGGCGGAACAGCTCGCGCGGATCGATCGCCGCCGTCCCGTCATAGAGCCGGTCCAGCGCCGCGATCCAGAACGGCATCGAGAGCACGGCGAGGATGGCCAGCGCGATCTGCAGCGAGGTCGCATAGGCCCGCCGGCCGCCGGCCTCGATGGCGCGGCGCAACGCAACCGGCGCCCCGGGCGAGATCGACATCAGCACGATCCCGATCTCGACCGCGCGCGCCAGTTCGAGATTGCGCACCACGGCCAGGGCCAGCGCCGGCACCGCTACCAGGACTGCGAACAAGCCCTTGAGCAGCATGCCGGCATTTGCCCGTATCCAGCGAAACTCACCCGGCTCGATGGCCATGCCGACATGGATCATGATCGACCACAGCGTCAGGGCTGCACTGGCGGAAAACAACCACGCGGGAACGGGTCCGTCGATGGGCACAGGTACTCCGGGAAAGCCGAAACGGCGAAATCCCAGTATAGCGAGAAGTGCCTTCCGGTATTGCGACGATCAGCCTGTCATCGGCTGCAGGCTACGGGCGAGACGGCGTGCCGCCTGGGTCTGCCCGCCGTAACCCCAGTCGTCGGCCGCCACCTCGTGGATGACTATATAGCTGGCTTCGGGCACGACACCGAAGGTATCGCGCAGCAAGCGGTCGAGATCGGCGATGAAGGCTGCTTTCTCGGCAGTGGTGTTGGTGCCGGCCGTGATGAACAGGGTCGCATGCAGCGGCATGCCATGGGCGGCCGCCGGCTCGCCGGCAATGAACCATTGAGCGGCCGGAATATCATCGACACGCACGGCTGTAACCTCGGCGCGCTTGCCCAGCATTTCGGCAATCAGCGTCGTGATGCTGCGCGCCAGGAAGGCACGGGTTTCGGGCTCGACCGACTGGCCAATGGCAAGATTGAAGTAAGGCATGGGCTTCTCCTGAAAGACTGCAAGACTTAATGGATGGCGGTACGCGTTGCACTTGATGCAAAAACAAGGCGAAACAAGCGCAGAGGTGTGCGCCGCAGGGCGGAAATCAGCACCTCGAAGAAATCCGCTATCGCGGCGCGGCGCATGGCTGCCGCGCGGGAACGGTGGTACGCAAACACTTCCGGAACAAGCCTGGGCATCGTATTCTCCTGTCTGCTCGGCACGCCGGGTGGCATGCGATGGCTGCAGATTAGTCTGCAGCCCAATATTCGGAGACCAGCGCAACCGGAAAGGGCCTTTGCATGAAACGCAAAACAGATGCGCATCACCATTTTCTCTCCGGCATGCCGGAAATCAGCCCGGGCGACCTTGCCATGCTGATCCGCGCCGCCGAACTCGGCAGCTTTTCCGCCGTGGCGCGCGAACGCGATCTGCCGACCTCGAATGTCTCGCGCGCCATCCAGCGCCTGGAGAAGGCCTGGAAAGTCAGCCTGCTGCGGCGCTCGACGCACGGCCTGAGCGTGACACCGGAAGGCGAACTGGCGATCGAAATGGGGCGCCAGGGGCTGGCCGCGCTGGCCGAGATCGGCACCCAACTGGCCGCCCCGCGCCATGAAATCAGCGGCACGGTGCGCCTCGCGCTCAGTGCCGCCTATGCCGAAAGCCTCGTCGTGCCGGCCCTGCCCCGGCTGGCCGAACGCCACCCGGCGCTGCGCGTGGAACTGGTAACTGACGACCGGGTGGCCAACCTGCCGCTCGAAGGTGCCGACCTCGCACTGCGCATTGGCAACGTGCAGGACGAGGATCTGGTTGCCCGCCAGATCGGCTGGAACGGGCGCGGACTCTACTGCTCGCCCGCCTACGCCGCACGGCACGGCACCCCGCAAACGCCGGCCGAACTCGACCAGCACGACGTCATCGGGCACCAGTCGGCGCGCAATCTCAACCGCATCCGCCTCGCCATCGACGGCCGAGTCGACGAACGCATCGTCAATGGTCGCTACAGCGCCAATACCACGGCGGTGATCGCGCAGATGGTGTTGCTCGGCCTGGGTATCGGCAACCTCAATCGCAGCCTGATCCAGGCAGCGCTACGCGAAGGCCGGCTGATCGAAGTGCTCGCCGACTGGCGCGACCCGACCGAGTACCCGGTCTATGTCCTGATGCTGCCCGACCGCCAGCGCCTGCCGCGCATCCAGGCGATGATCGCCTTTCTCGCGGAGATCATGGCCGACGCCTCGCTTCCGGTCGGCACCGCTAAGCGATGACGAGGTGGTCGCCGTCGCGCCGGACCGGCATGGCGAAGTCGACGCGGTTGACCTGGGTAGAGAGATCAAGATCGGCGAGCGGCAGGTTGGGCCAGGTGCCGGCCAGGAAACGCCGACCGAAATCGGATTCGCGGACCCGCCGCACATAGGACTCGGGCGCGACATCCTCGCCGCGCAACAGGGCTTCGATGTAATCAGCACAGGCAATATCCTCGTCACCATCGCGATCGACCCATTCGCCGGTGATGACGAAGCAGACCCGACGCGCGCCCGAGGCGCGGATCGCCGCCGCCGTCGCCCGGGCGCAAAGCAGGCTGGCGGCGTGCAGATGGCGGGCCTGGCGGAAGCGCTGCAGGCCGCGCACGCCGGCTGCCGTGCTCATCACCACGTTCTTGCCGCTCAGGTCCGCCTGCAGCAGTTGCGACGGCGAATTGCCGAAATCGAAGCCCGACACCGGGTCGCCCCCGGCAATCGCACCGATCGACACGGCATTCTCCAACTGCCCGAGCAGCCGCGTTGCCGCAGCGACGCCATCGACCGGATAAACGGCGCGCGCCCCGCGCGACAGCGCGATGGCCGCCGTCGTGAAGGACCGCAGGACGTCGATGACGACCACCGTGTCCTCGACGGCAGGCTGGTTTTGCAGGCGATTGAGGAAGATGCGCGAAAATTTCATGACGAAGGGCCGCCGGGGAGAATCACCCTGCCTTGGCGTCCTGCTCCCGCTGCCATTGGGCATAGCTGATCCGTGCGATGTCGAAGCGATCCGTCGTCCGGCAATAGACCGAGGGCGAGCCGAGCCGTCCGATCGGCGCGAAACCCTCGATATGCAGGCGCGGCCCGAGCAGATGGTCGTCGATATGGAACATCACGACCTCGCCGATGAACAGCGTATTGCCGCCCAGCGGTTCGGCGCTGTGCAAGCGGCATTCGAGGCTGACCTTGGCCTCGGCGATACGCGGCACCGAGACGCGCAGCGAAGGCGCCGGGTGCAGGCCAGCCGCCGTCAGTTCGCTCTCGCCCGGCGGGAAATCGGCGGCCGAGAGATTCATTGCATGGAACAGTTCCTCGGTCACCAGGTTGACCACGAACTCACCACCGGCCTGGATGTTGCGGGCGGTGTCCTTGAGCCCGCCGCCCTCGTTGGCGCCGGCACTGAACACGATGTAGACCGGGTCGGAGCCAACCGCGTTGAAAAAGCTGAAGGGCGCAAGGTTCACCACGCCGGCCGGATTGCAACTGGTGATCCAGGCGATCGGCCGGGGAATGATCAGGTTGGTCAGCAGTTTGTAGTTGTCGGCTTTCGACTGCAGGGCGGGATCGATTTGCATGGGGGCGGGCTTTCTCGGAGATCGGGTATAGCTAGGGATTATCCCAGTATCGTGCAACGGCAGCGAATGGGGCGAAGCGCCGACATATAATCGGCAGGCAGCCAAGGCGTGCAACATCCTAGAACAATATCCACGAGAGATAACCATGTCAGAACACGCATCGCCAGGCCTGGTCCTGGTCGTTGACGACGATAGCCACGCCAGAATGCTGCACCGCGAAATCCTGGCCAAGAAATTCGATGTCGTTACCGCCTCCTCCGGCGAGGAGGCCCTCAGCCTGTTCGACAAGCTCTCTCCCGACCTTGTGCTCATGGATGCCAGCATGCCGGGCGTGAACGGCTACGAGGCCTGCGCGAGGATTCGCGAACGCTCGATGGTGCCGGTGATCTTCGTCACCGCCCACACCGACCTCGAAGAGCACATGAAGGCCTACGACTCGGGCGGGACGGGCCTGCTCACCAAACCGGCCAGCGCCGAAATCCTGATCCGCAAGGTATCGACCGCCATCGAGCGCTACCGGAGCGCGAGCCAAAACGAGCGGGAAAAGAACGAATACCAGCGCATGGCGATGAACTTTCTCTCCAGCGCGGGCCAGAACGGCGTACTGATCAATTTCATGCGGACCAGCATTGCCTCCCCGACCTACGAACACCTGGCCACCGCACTGCTCGAGGCAACGACGGCGTTGGGCATGGACTGCATCATCCGTATTTCGCACGACGAGGGCGTGGTGGTCAAAAGTGCGCACGGCGAGCCGAGCGCACTGGAAATATCGATCCTCGATCAGGTGGCCGACATGGGGCGCCTGTTTCAGTTCCGGAACCGGCTGGTAGTCAATTTCGACCGCGTCTCCGTCGTCGCCTCCAACGTGCCTGCGGACCAGGGTTCCGCCGAGGCCGGCGCCTTCCGCGACAACCTCGCCATCCTTGCCGAGGCAGCCCAGGCGCTCTCCGAAAACATCGACCTGCGGGTCACCGCCGCCAAACAGGCCGAGCAGATGCAAGTGGCGCTGATCGGCACGCAAACCGCGCTCGACGGCCTCAACGAGCACCAGCGCCTGATGTTCGCCGACATCCGCCTGCTGCTCCAGGACCTCGTCGATGGCGTCGAAAAATCCTACGCCTGGCTCAACACCAGCCAGGCCCAGGAAACGACGATCAGCGGCCACATGCAGGCGGCCGTGGACAAGATTCTGCAACGCCTGATGGCCACCGACGAATTCGAAGCCCAATTCAGCAAGGTGCGCGACGCTTTGCGCGTCGGTTACGTCAGCGAGGATTCGGTGCAGTTGTTCTGAGCGCCCCGGGGGCTCATCTGCCAGTGATAGCCCACCTGCATCGCCACCATAAGACCAAGTCATTAGTCTTTTCTCCCCTCCCTGCCTAAGCTGGAATGCACCGGAAGAACATTCAACCCGAGCAAAAAGGAGAGAGAAATGAGCAACGAACAGAAATGCCCGTTCAATCACGCGCACGGCGCCAAGACTGCGCAAGGCACGCGTTCCAACCGCGACTGGTGGCCGAACCAGCTGAACCTCGCCATCCTGCACCAGCACGCGCCAGCCTCGAACCCGATGGGCAAGGATTTCGACTACGCGGCGGAATTCAAGAAGCTCGACCTGCGCGCCGTCAAGGACGATCTCTATGCGCTGATGACGAATTCGCAGGACTGGTGGCCCGCCGACTGGGGCCACTATGGCGGCCTCTTCATCCGCATGGCCTGGCACAGCGCCGGCACCTACCGTACAGCCGACGGCCGGGCCGGCGCCGGCACCGGCAACCAGCGTTTTGCGCCGGTCAATAGCTGGCCCGACAACGGCAACCTCGACAAGGCGCGCCGCCTGCTCTGGCCGATCAAGCAGAAGTACGGCAACAAGCTGTCCTGGGCCGACCTGATGATCCTGGCCGGCAATGCCGCGCTCGAATCGATGGGCTTCAAGACCTTCGGCTTCGGTGGCGGCCGTGCCGACATCTGGCAACCGGAAGAAGACATCTATTGGGGCGCCGAGCATGAATGGCTGGCGACCAGCGACAAGGCCAACAGCCGCTACTCGGGCGACCGGCAACTGGAAAACCCGCTCGCAGCCGTGCAGATGGGCCTCATCTATGTGAACCCCGAAGGCCCGGACGGCAATCCCGACCCGGTAGCCTCCGGCCGCGACGTGCGCGAAACCTTCGCCCGCATGGCGATGAACGACGAGGAAACCGTCGCCCTCGTCGCCGGCGGCCACACCTTCGGCAAGGCGCACGGTGCCGGAGACCCGAAGCTGGTCGGCCCGGAACCGGAAGCCGCCCCGCTGGAAGCGCAAGGCCTGGGCTGGATCAACAAGCTCGGCACCGGCAAGGGCATCCACACCACGACCAGCGGCATCGAGGGCGCCTGGAAGCCGAACCCGACGCAATGGGACAACGGCTATTTCGACATGCTGTTCGGCTACGAATGGGAGCTCACCAAGAGCCCGGCCGGCGCGCACCAGTGGGTCGCCAAGAACTGCAAGCCGGAACACCTGATTCCGGATGCCCACGATCCGTCGATCAAGCATCCGCCGATGATGACCACGGCCGACCTGTCGCTGCGCTTCGACCCGATCTACGAGCCGATCGCCCGGCGCTTCCACGATGACCCGGAAGCCTTCGCCGATGCCTTCGCCCGCGCCTGGTTCAAGCTGACCCACCGCGACATGGGCCCGAAGGTGCGCTACCTCGGCCCCGAAGTGCCAACCGAGGACCTGATCTGGCAGGACCCGATTCCCGCCGTCGATCATCCGCTGGTGGATGCCGCCGACGTGGCCGACCTAAAGGCGAAGATCCTCGGCGCCGGGCTGTCGATCGGCGAACTGGTGGCCACCGCCTGGGCCTCGGCTTCCAGCTTCCGTGGCTCCGACAAACGGGGCGGCGCCAATGGCGCGCGGGTCCGCCTGGCGCCGCAGAAGGATTGGGAGGCCAATCAGCCGGCACAACTGGCCAAGGTGCTGGGCGTGCTCGAAGGCATCCAGAAGAACTTCAACGCTGCCCAGGCCGGCGGCAAGAAAGTATCGCTGGCCGACCTCATCGTTCTCGGCGGCTGCGCCGCAGTCGAAGCGGCCGCCAAGGCAGCAGGCCACGCCGTCAGCGTGCCCTTTACCCCGGGCCGCATGGACGCCAGCGCGGCACAGACCGACGCCGCCTCCTTCGCACCGATGGAGCCGCAGGCCGATGGCTTCCGCAATTACCAGAAGCAGCGGTTCAGCGTCTCGGCCGAGGAAATGCTGCTCGACAAGGCGCACCTGCTGACCTTGAGCGCCCCGGAAATGACGGTGCTGATCGGCGGCCTGCGCGTGCTCGGCAACAACGTCGGCCAATCGGCGCACGGCGTCTTCACCAAGCGACCCGGCGTGCTGAGCAACGACTTCTTCGTCAATCTGCTCGACATGGGCACGGTCTGGAAGCCGACCTCGGAGACCGCCGAAACCTTCGAGGGACGCGATCGCAAGAGCGGCAAACTCAAATGGACGGGCACGCGCGTCGATCTCGTCTTCGGCTCCAACTCCCAGTTGCGTGCCCTGTCCGAGGTCTATGCCCAGGATGACGCGAAGGAAAAATTCGTGCGCGACTTCGTCGCTGCCTGGAACAAGGTCATGAACCTCGATCGCTTCGACTTGAAGTAAAGTCGGCCGGGCATTCCGGAACAAGCAGCCATTTGCTCCGGAATGCCCTATTCATGGGCATCTCCACCTTTTCATAAACGATACTTATCCCCGAAAGCTGTGGATAAACCTGGGGAGACCCGCTGGACACAAGCGCCAAACGCTTGAGCCAGCGGGTTTTTTGTTGCCCTGCACAAAGTTTGGGCATGCAGGCCGCCCGCGACGGGTGCTTCCATGCCGCCCAGCCTGAAATACGCCCTCAGCTTAGGCAATCCCTATTCAGGTGCATATGTATGACTTCATGCATGGGCGAAGTGCATTCCGCTCGCCAGAAAGTTCCTAAGCCCTTGTTTTTTCGATACAGCACAGTGGGCACAGAACCTGCTTTTCCCACAGAGAAACTTTTTTTCTTTGTGTTAAATGGGGGATCTATGCCATACGACGTAGGGAGCAATGCTTGTCCAAATAGCCAGAAACGAGGCTGCGGGAGGTACTCATGAAACTCATCACGGCAGTCATCAAGCCGTTCAAGCTCGATGACGTTCGCAATGCCCTTGCCCTGGTGGGCGTACAGGGTGTGACAGTCACCGAGGTCAAGGGCTTTGGGCGGCAAAAGGGGCATACCGAGCTTTATCGCGGCGCCGAATACGCGGTGGATTTCCTGCCCAAGGTGAAGCTTGAAATCGCGGTCAAGGCGGACTTGCTTGACCAGGCAGTCGCAGCCATCGAGAAATCGGCAATGACCGGAAAGATTGGCGACGGGAAGATATTCGTCTTCGACCTGGAGCAGACCATTCGCATCCGTACCGGTGAAACCGGTCAGGACGCCTTATAAGGGGAATCTCATGAAACGCTTGCTTTCGCTATTCGCTTTTCTTGCCCTGGTCGTCTGCGCCCAGCCCATATTCGCCGCTGACGAGGCGGCGCCCGCCGCCGCTCCGGTCGCCGCCCAGGTTCAGGCCGCAGCGGCTGCTGCTGCTCCGGCAGCCGCCCCCGAAACCGCACCGGCTCCGGTTCCCAACAAGGGCGATACCGCCTGGATGATCGTTGCGACCTTGCTGGTCGTGATGATGGCGGCTCCCGGCCTCGGCCTGTTCTACGGCGGCATGGTCCGCAGCAAGAACATGCTCTCGGTGCTCATGCAGACCCTGGTGATCTTCTGCCTGCTCGGGGTCTTGTGGGCGGTCTACGGGTATTCGCTGGCCTTCACCGAGGGCAATGCCTTCATCGGCAGCCTCGACAAGCTGTTCCTGAAGGGGGTGACGCCAGACACGGTGGCCGCGACCTTCAGCAAGGGGGTGGTCATTCCCGAATACATCTACGTCGCCTTCCAGCTGACCTTCGCAGCCATTACCCCAGCCCTGATCATCGGCGGCTTCGCCGAGCGCGTGAAGTTCTCGGCGGTGCTGGCCTTCATGGTCCTCTGGTTTACCTTCTCTTACCTGCCGATCGCGCACATGGTCTGGTACTGGGCCGGTCCGGATGCCTACACCGACCAGGCGGCGGCCGATGCGGCAGCCGCCACGGCCGGCTTCCTCTTCCAGAAAGGCGCGCTCGACTTCGCCGGTGGCACGGTGGTGCATATCAACGCCGGCATCGCCGCGCTGGTCGGTGCCTTCATGGTTGGCAAACGCGTCGGCTACGGCCGCGAGGCCATGGCCCCGCACAGCCTGGTCATGACCATGGTCGGCGGTTCGCTGCTTTGGGTGGGCTGGTTCGGCTTCAACGTCGGGTCCAACCTGGAGGCAACCAGTACTGCGGCGCTAGCGTTCATCAATACCCTGCTCGCCACCTGCGCCGCGACCGTGGCCTGGAGCCTGGTCGAATCCCGTCTCAAAGGCAAGCCGTCGATGCTGGGTGCCGTGTCCGGCGCCATCGCCGGCCTGGTGGTGATCACCCCGGCCTGCGGTTTCGTCGGCCCGATGGGCAGCCTGATCATGGGTGCGCTCGCCGGCGCCCTGTGTTACTGGGGCGTCAATGGCCTGAAACGCATGCTCGGTGTCGATGACACGCTCGACGTCTTTGGCGTGCATTGCATCGGCGGCATGCTCGGCGCCGTGCTGACCGGCGTATTCGCCTCGCCGGCCCTGGGCGGCACCGGGGTCTATGACTATGTCGCCAACAAGGTCGGCGACTACGACATGACAGCCCAGGTGATCTCCCAACTGTGGGGTGTGGGGACGAGCGTCGTCTGGTCCGCCGTGGTTTCCATCGTCGCCTTCAAGCTGATCGATCTGACGATCGGCCTGCGCGTCAGCGAAGAGGAAGAGCGCGAAGGTCTCGACATCATCGCGCACGGCGAAAGCGCTTATCACCCGTAAGCGTTGCGCCAAATGAAAACGGGGGGCGCCATCTCCCCCCGTTTTCCATTTCAGTCATGCCCTCAGGCGAGCAACTTCTTCCAGGCGAACAGGCGGGTCGGCTGCCAGTCGAGATGTCGATAAAAATCGAGGGCCAGCATGTTGTCGGCGTCGGCAAGCAACTGCACACGGCCGGCACCCTGCGCCGCGCCCCATGCCTGCGCTTGCGCCAGCAGGGCCTTGCCCAAGCCCTGCCCGCGAAACACGGCGTCGATCACCATGTCCTCGATCCAGACGGAAGGCGCGCCGATCGCCGTCGAGATGACCAGTTGCGCGCTGACCATGCCGACCACTCCACGGGAGGGATGGCGGGCGACGAAGATCATGCCGCGCTCCGGATTGGCCAATAGCAGGGCCAGCCCGCGCCGCTGCGCCTCGGTGTCCGGCTTGAAATCCTGTTCGATCGAGAAAAGGACGGCAAGCAGCGCGATCAGCGCATCGATATCCGCCGTCGTTGCCGCTTCGATTCGGATCGACATCTAGCTCTCCGTCGCGTTCGGGTACATCAGCACGGTCAGGAAGCGGATCGGGCACTGGATCAATTTTTCCGGGCCATGCGGGATGTCACCCTCGAAGGTCAGCGAATCGCCCGGCGACAGCACGTAGGTGTTCTGGCCGTGGCGGTACTCGATACAGCCTTCCAGCATGTAGATGAATTCGGTGCCCGGGTGCTCGAAGATAGGGAAGGTTTCGGATTCGTGATCGATGGTGATCAGGAAGGGTTCGAAAGTCTTCTTCGGCCCCTGGTCGTAGGCCAGCAGATGGTAGGTATGGCCGCGCTTGGTGCCGCGCCGGACCACTTCCATGCCTTCGTCCTTCTTGACCAGCTGGGCGCTGCCAGCACGCACGTCGTAGCTGCGGAACAGGGTCGCCAGCGAGACGCCGAGGGCATGCGAGAGGCGCGACAGGGTTTCCAGGCTGGTGGCCGTCTGCGCATTCTCGATCTTCGACAGCATGCCGCGACTGATGCCGGCCAGGGTGGCGACATCGGCAATGGTCAGGCCGTGCTTCTGGCGAATGTCCCGGATCGTGTTGCCGAGATAGCGTTCGAGCCCGCCCGGGCTGCTGGTGTCTGTCATGGAGGAAATCCTTTGATAACAGGGGGTTCCCGGATTATCGCACACCCCAAAGTTTCACCGCATGAAAATAAGTTGACCGACATGGTGTGATGATGCACCATGGGAACTATAGTTTCCATGTATGAATCTTTTGGAGTACATTCAATGTCGTCACCCCGTCGCTACACCCTGAAGCTTTCCTGCCCGGATCGGGTTGGGATTGTCGCTACGGTCAGCAGTTTCGTCGCCGCCCACAACGGCTGGATCACCGAAGCCAATCACCACGCCGACGCCGGCGCCGGGCGTTTCTTCCTGCGCCAGGAATTGCTCGCCGATTCCCTGCCCTTCGATATCGATGAACTACGCCACCGCTTTGCGCCGATTGCCGAGGAGTTCGGCATGGAATGGAGCATTGCCGACAGCGCCCGCAAGAAGCGCGTCGTGATCATGGTCTCCAAGCAGGAACACTGCCTCTACGACCTACTGGCACGCTGGCAGTCCGGCGAGCTGAATATCGACATCCCCTGCGTCATCTCGAATCACGAGACTTTCCGTGGCCTGGTCGAATGGCACGGCATTCCCTTCCATTACGTGCCGGTCACGCCGGAAACCAAGAGCGCGTCCTACGCCCGGGTGATGGAGCTCTTCGAGGCCGCCGAGGGCGACGTCATGGTGCTGGCCCGCTACATGCAGATCCTCTCGCCGCAGATGTGCGAGAAGTACCCCGGCCAGATCATCAACATCCACCACAGCTTCCTGCCCAGCTTCGTCGGCGCCAAGCCCTATCACCAGGCCTTCGACCGGGGCGTCAAGCTGATCGGCGCGACCTGCCACTTCGTGACCTCGGAGCTGGACCAGGGGCCGATCATCGAGCAGGACGTCATCCGCATCGACCACTCCGACCAGCCGGAAGACCTCGTCCGCTACGGCAAGGACATCGAGAAGGCGGTGCTCGCCCGCGGCCTGCGCTTCCACCTCGAAGACCGCGTCATCACCCACGGCAACAAGACCGTCGTTTTCCGTTAAGGAGTATCGCAATGCCCTGGCGCCTTCTCCGCTTTGCCACCGCCAAGCAACATCCCGAGCCGCGGATGTTCACCGCGCATGCCGAACTGAAGAAATCCTACGATGTGGTAATCATCGGCGGCGGTGGCCACGGCCTGTCGGCGGCCTACTACCTGGGCCGCGACCACGGCATCACCAATGTCGCGGTGCTCGAAAAGGGCTACATCGGCGGCGGCAACACCGGCCGCAACACCACCATCATCCGCTCCAATTACCTGACCCCGGAAGGCGTCAAGTTCTACGACGAATCGGTCCGCCTCTGGCAGGACCTCTCCACCGAGTTCGATCTCAACCTGTTCTACGCCAACCGCGGCCACTTCACGCTGGCGCATACCGATTCCGCGCTGCGCACGATGCGCTGGCGGGCCGAAGTGAACAAGCACTACGGCGTCGATTCCGAGGTCGTCGGCCCGGATTTCGTCAAACAGGCGGCGCCGATGATCGACCTCTCCTGCGGCGGCCATGCGCCCATCCTCGGCGCGCTCTACCACGCCCCCGGCTCGGTCGCCCGCCACGATGCCGTGGCCTGGGGCTACGGCAAGGGCGCCGACCTGCGCGGTGCTGAAATCCACCAGCAGACCGAAGTCCTCGGCATCGTCGTCAAGGGCGGCAAGGTCTGCGGCGTGCAGACCTCGCGCGGCTTCATCGAAACCAACAAGGTGCTGTGCGCCGTTGCCGGTTTCACGCCGCGCATCCTCGAGATGGTCGACATCAAGACGCCGCTCTACATCCACCCGCTGCAGGCCATGGTCAGCGAGCCGATCAAGCCCTGGCTCGATCCCATCCTGGTCTCCGGCAGCCTGCACATCTACATCAGCCAGTCGGCGCGCGGCGAGCTGGTCATGGGCGCCTCGCTCGACCCGTACGAAGTGCAATCGACGCGCTCGACCCTCGACTTCGTCGAAGGCCTGTCGGCCCACATGCTCGACATGTTCCCCTTCCTCTCGCACGTCAAGGTGATGCGCCAGTGGGCCGGGATGGCCGACATGACGCCGGACTTCGCGCCGATCATGGGCAAGACGCCGGTTGAAGGCTTCTACCTCGATGCCGGCTGGGGCACCTGGGGCTTCAAGGCCACCCCGGTCTGCGGCAAGACCATGGCCCACACAGTGGCCACCGATACCCCGCATCCGCTGATCCACGGCTTCTCCCTCGACCGCTTCCGCAACTACGCCCTGACCGGCGAAAAGGGCGCGGCGAGCGTGGGCCACTGAGTCGTCCACCAGGAACAACGCCATGAAAATCATGACCTGCCCGATCAACGGCCCGCGCCCGGTTTCCGAATTCTTCTACTGGGGCGAGATGCGCCCGATGCCGGATCCCGACACCTGCAGCGACGACGCCTGGGCCGACTACGTCTTCAACCGCAACGGCGCGCCCGGCGTGAAGAAGGAGTGGTGGTGCCATACCGCCAGCAACACCTGGTTCGTCGCCGTACGCGACACCGAAAAAGACCAGGTTTTACGTACCTACCTCTACGGAGAACAACCGTGATGCGACTGCCTCCGATTTCAGGCGAGTGGATCGACCGCGCCACGACCCTTTCCTTCAGCTTCGAAGGGAAAAGCTACGAGGGCCATGCCGGCGACTCGATCTCCAGCGCCCTGCTGGCCGCCGATGCCGGCATGCTCGGCCGCAGCTTCAAGTACCACCGGCCGCGTAGCGTGCTGTCGATGGCCAACCATGACGTCAACACCGTCTGCCAGTGGGGCGAGCGCCCGAACGTGCGGGCCGATGTCACCCCCCTGCAGGCCGGCATGGCGCTGACAGCGGTCAATACCTTCGGCGGCCTGGCGGCCGACAAGGCCCGTCATCTGGGCAAGTTCGCGCGCTTCATGCCGGTCGGCTTCTATTACAAGTCCTTCTACAGCAAGAAGCTGTTCCCGATGTGGGAGCGCATGTTCCGCACACTGACCGGGCTCGGCAAGGTCGATTTCGCGACACCGCACCTGCGCACCGCCAAGCGCTACGACTTCTGCGACGTGCTGGTCATCGGCGCCGGCCCGTCCGGTCTTTCCGCCGCCCTGGCGGCGGCCGAACAGGGGGCCGAAGTCGTCATCGTCGACGAGAATGCACGCGCTGGCGGCAGTGCCGGCTACGCACTGGGTGCCGAGGCTGCCCGCGCCGCGCAGCATGCCGAACAACTCGCGGCAGTCGAAGCCCACCCGGCAATCCGCCTGCTGACCGGCACCTACGCCGCCGGCTACTACACCGACCACTGGATTCCGCTGGTCGATGGCGATGTGCTGACCAAGATGCGGGCCAGGAGCGTCGTCGTCGCCAGCGGCGCCTACGAGCAGCCGGCGGTTTTCCACAACAACGACCTGCCCGGCGTGATGCTCGCCTCGGCGGCGCAGCGCCTGATCTATCGCTACGCCGTGCGGCCGATGCAAAAGGCAGTGGTGCTGGTCGCCAACCAGGACGGCTATCGTGCCGCCCTCGATCTCGCCGCCCACGGCATCGAAGTGGTGGCGGTGGTCGACCTGCGCCCCGAACCTGCTGCCGGCGAGGCCGAACAGGCCGTCAAGGCCAAGGGCATTCGTGTCCTGACGGGTCACTGCATCGTCGAGGCCTTGCCTGGCTCGCACGGCCAGTCGGTGGCCGGCGCCGTCGTCGCCAAAACCCCGCAGCCGGGCGAGATGCCGGGCAGTGAGCGCGAAACCTTGGTCTGCGACGGCATCGTGATGAGCGTCGGCTGGGCGCCGGCGGCCAACCTGCTCTACCAGGCCGGCACCCGCATGCGCTACGAGAAAGCGCTCGAACAGTTCGTGCCCGACACGCTGCCGGCCGGCGTCTTCGCCTGCGGCCGGGTCAATGGCGTGCATACCCTGGCCAGCCGCCGGCTCGACGGCCAGCGCGCCGGCAGCGCCGCCGCAGCGAATGCCGGTTTCGGTGCCGCGCAAGCCATCGCTGTTCCGGCCGAAACGGAAAGCCCGAGCCATCCCTGGCCTATCGTCTCGCACCCCAAGGGCAAGAACTTCGTCGATTTCGACGAGGACCTGCAACTGCAGGATTTCCAGAACGCCGTGCAGGAAGGCTTCGACAACATCGAACTGTTGAAGCGCTTCTCCACCGTCGGCATGGGGCCAAGCCAGGGCAAGCACTCGAACATGAACGCCCTGCGCATTCTCGCCCGTCTGGTCGGCAAGGAACCGCAGCAGGTCGGCACGACGACGGCGCGCCCCTTCTTCCATCCGGTGCCGATGGCGCTGCTCGGCGGCCGCGGCTTCAACCCGGAACGCCAGACGCCGCTGCAATCCCGCCACGATGCGCTGGGCGCGCAGTGGATGCCGGCCGGCGTCTGGCAGCGCCCGGAGTATTACCGGGTCGCCAACCAGGATCGCCTGAGCTGCATCCGCAGCGAAGTCACGGCCGTGCGCCAGGGGCTGGGCATCATCGATGTCGGCACGCTCGGCAAGCTCGAGGTGATCGGGCCGCAGGCCGCCGAATTCCTCGAGCGCGTCTATATCTCCAAGTATGCCGGCCTCAAGGTGGGCATGACGCGCTACGCCGTGATGTGCGACGAATCCGGTGTCGTCATCGACGACGGCGTGGTCGCCCGGTTGGCCGAGGATCACTTCTACTTCACGACGACGACCTCGGGTGCCGCCACCATCTACCGCGAACTGTCGCGCCTCAACACCCTGTGGCAGCTCGACTGCGGCATCGTCAACCACACCGGTGCCTTCGCGGCGGTCAATCTGGCCGGTCCGAAATCGCGCGAGGTGCTCGGCAAGCTGACCAAGCTCGATCTGTCGTCCACCGCCTTCCCCTACCTGGCGCTGCGCGAGGGCACCGTCGCCGGCATTCCGGCCCGCCTGATGCGCGTCGGCTTCGTCGGCGAATGGGGCTACGAAATTCACGTCCCGGCCAACCAGGGGGCTGCCCTCTGGGATGCCCTGATGGCCGCCGGGCAGCCAGCCGGTATTCGACCGTTCGGCGTCGAGGCACAGCGTCTGCTGCGCCTGGAAAAGGGCCACATCATCATCGGCCAGGACACCGATGGCCTGAGCAATCCCTACGACGTCGGCCTCGACTGGGCGACCAAGATGGACAAGCCCTTCTTCGTCGGCAAGCGCAGCCTGCAGGTCATCGAACGCCAGCCACGCAAGCAGCAACTGGTCGGTTTCGTGCTCGGCGAGCGCTTTACCGGCCAGGCACCGCAGGAGTGCCACCTGGTCATCGAGAACGGCGAGATTGCCGGCCGCGTCACCAGCATCGCCTGGAGCCCGACCCTCGGCCGCCATATCGGCCTGGCCTTCGTCCGGCCCTCGCAGGCCGCGCCCGGCACGAGCATCGCCATCCGCCTGAGCGACGGCAGCACGGTGCAGGCCAGCGTCGCTCGCTTGCCCTTCTACGACCCCGACAACCTGAAGCAGAAGGAGGCAGCATGAACGCCGTCACGTCCGCACGCCCGGTGAGCGATGTCGCCCACGCCACCTGTCTCGGCATTGCCGATCTCTCGGCGCGGGCTCGCGCCGGCGCCAAGGGGCCGGGGACGGCTGCCTGGCTGGCCGGACTCGGCCTGCCCCTGCCGGCCCGGCCGAACAGCTGGCTGGCGCTGCCCGAGGGCGGCCTGATCGCCCGCCTCGGCAATACCGAATACCTGATCGAGGGCAACGCCGCCCTGGTCGAGTCCGTCCTGCGGGCGCCACGTGCCGCCGGGGTCTATCCGGTGTTGCGGCAGGACGCCGCCTTCGCCCTCTGCGGCAGCCGGGTGAATGAGCTGCTGCTGCAGGTCTGCAATGTCGATTTCCGCTGCCTCGCGGCCGATCCGGCGCTCGTGCTGCTGACTTCGATGGCCGGGGTCGGCGTCACGGTCCTGCGCAGCGGCGACATCGCCAACCCGGTCTTCCGGCTGTGGTGCGACGGCACCTACGGCCACTACCTCGCCACCACCTTGCTCGAGATCGCCGGCGAGTTGGGCGGCGGTGGCATCGCTCCGGATTTACTGCCTTGAAAACCCCCATCCACATCACTGCAAACGCCATTTTGGAGCGCCACCATGACCCCCGCTGAAGCAAAAGCCTTTCTTGCGGACAACAACGTCAAATACGTTCTTGCCCAGTTCGTCGACATCCACGGCACGGCCAAGGCCAAGTCGGTCCCGGCCGACCATTTCGAAGACATCATCACCAATGGCGCCGGCTTCGCCGGGTTCGCCATCTGGGGCATGGGCATCGAGCCGCACGGCCCGGACTACATGGCCGTTGGCGATCTCGACACGTTGTCGCTGGTACCCTGGCAGCCGGGTTACGCCCGCATCGTCTGCGACGGCCACGTCCATGGCGAACCGTGGTCGATCGACGCCCGCGTCGCCCTGAAGAAACAGCTCAAGCGCCTCGAAGCCAAGGGCCTGACCTTCTACACCGGTCTCGAACCCGAGTTCTCGCTGCTCAAGAAAGATGCCGAAGGCCAGATCAAGCCGTGCGACGACACCGACGCGCTGGCCAAGCCCTGCTATGACTACAAGGGGCTCTCGCGTTCCCGCCTCTTCCTCGAAAGGCTGACCGACAGCGTCAAGGCGGTCGGCATCGACGCCTACCAGATCGACCACGAGGACGCCAACGGCCAGTTCGAGATCAACTACACCTTCGAGGACTGCCTCAGCTCCTGCGACCACTACATCTTCTTCAAGATGGCTGCCGCCGAGATCGCCAACGACCTCGGGCTGATCTGTTCCTTCATGCCCAAGCCTTTCGCCAGCCGCCCCGGCAACGGCATGCACATGCACATGTCGCTCGGTGACGGCAAGGCCAACCTGTTCCAGGACAAGAGCGACCCGCAGGGCATGAAGCTGTCGAAACTGGCCTACCAGTTCCTCGCCGGCGTCCTCAAGCATGCCCCGGCCCTGGCCGCGATCTGTGCGCCGACCGTCAATTCCTACAAGCGCCTCGTCGTCGGCCGCTCGCTGACCGGCGCCACCTGGGCCCCGGCCTACATCAGCTACGGCGACAACAACCGCTCGTCGATGGTGCGCATTCCCGGTGGCCGACTCGAACTGCGCCTACCGGACGGCGCCTGCAACCCCTACCTGGCCACCGCGGCCGTCATCGCGGCCGGCCTCGACGGCATCGAGAACGACCTCGACCCGGGCAAGCCGCACAACATGAATCTCTACGAACTGTCGCCGGCCCAGCTCAAGGCCGAAGGCATCGAGATCCTGCCGCAGAACCTGCACGAGGCGCTCACGGCGCTGGAAGCGGACAGCACGCTGTGCGCCGCGCTCGGCCCGGTGGCGGGCGAATTCCTCAAGTTGAAGCACATGGAATGGGTGGAATACATGCGCCATGTCTCCGACTGGGAAATCAAGAATTACCTGGAATTTTTCTGAAATCCAAATCGCTGCCCTGCACACGGGGCTGACGTTAGCAACAGGAGAAAATCATGTGTGGAATTGTTGGATTGCTGGTTAAGACCCCGGCCTTGCGCGAGCGGCTGGGCGAACTGATGGTGCCGATGCTGATCGGCATGACCGAACGCGGCCCGGATTCGGCCGGCCTCGCAGTCTTCACTGACCCACTGCCGGACAACGTGCGCAAGATCAGCGTCTATTCCGGCCTGACCGAGGACGGCGCCGATTTCAACTGGCTGGGCCTGTCCCACGATCTCAAGTCGCACCTCGGCACGACCGTCGGTGTCGAGGCCAAGGGCAACCATGCCATCCTGACCACCAGCCTCGACCCCGAGGTCATCAAGCGCTGGATCAAGGAGCGCCACCCCAAGCTGCACCTGCTCTCGACCGGGCGCAGCATCGATCTCTACAAGGATATCGGCACGCCGGCCGAGGTCGCCGCCCGCTACAACTTCGCCAAGCTCAAGGGCAGCCACCTGGTCGGCCATACGCGGATGGCCACCGAGTCTGCCGTGACCCCGGACCGCGCCCACCCCTTCACCGCCGGCCAGGATTTCTGCCTGGTCCATAACGGCTCGCTGTCCAACCCGAATGGCATCCGCCGCATGCTCGAGCCGCGCGGTATCAGCTTCGAGACCGACAACGACACCGAGGCCGCCTGCCGCTTCCTGGAGTGGCGCCTGCGCGAGGGCGACGACCTTGAAGTCGCGCTGCAGAAGGGCTTCGAGGAACTCGACGGTTTCTACACCTTCCTGATGGGCACGCCGGACAAGCTGGCGCTAATCCGCGACCCCTTCGCCTGCAAGCCGGCGGTTGTTGCCGAAACCGCGGACTACGTGGCGATCGCCTCCGAGTTCCGTTCGCTGGCGCACCTGCCCGACATCAAGAATGCCCACGTTTTCGAGCCTGCTCCCGAGGAGATGTACGTATGGAAAATCTGACTTTCGATCTGGCCCAGACCTCGCTACGCGAGCTCAACCAGTTCCTGCACAACGACGCCAAGAAGGGCGAAGTCGATAAGGTGACGGTGCTCAACCCTGATGGCGCCCACAACATCGCCGTCGGCCTCGACTGCCCGGTCACGGTCGAAGTCCATGGCCATGCCGGCTACTACGCCGGCGGTATGAACAAGACCGCCCGCGTCGTCATCCACGGCAGCGCCGGCACCGGCGTCGGCGAGAACATGATGAGCGGCGTCGTCCACGTCAAAGGCTTCGCCTCGAACGGTGCCGGTGCCTCGGCCCACGGCGGCCTGCTCGTCATCGACGGCGACGCCGGCCTGCGCTGCGGCATTTCCCTCAAGGGCGGCGACATCGTCGTCGGCGGTTCGGTCGGCAGCTTCTCGGCCTTCATGGCCCAGGCCGGCCGCATGGTGATCTGCGGCGATGCCGGCGATGCGCTCGGCGATTCGCTCTACGAAGCGGTGCTTTACGTCCGCGGCAACATCAAGTCGATGGGGGCCGATACCCAGATCGAACCGATGAGCGATGCCGATTACGCAGCCGTCGCCGACCTGCTCCGGCAGGCGGGGATCGAGCACAACCCCAAGGAGTTCAAGCGGGTGGCTTCCAAGCGGGAGCTGTACTACTGGAACGCCGATGCCAACCAAGAATACTGAGGAGTCCGTCATGGAAGCCAAACCCATCAAGCACCTGTCCAAAGAAGAATCCGCCGGTTACGACCGCAAGACCCTGGACTACATCCGCAATGCCGCCGCCCACGGCCTGTACGAAATCCGCGGCATGGGCGCCAAGCGCAAGCTGCCCAATTTCGACGACCTAGTCTTCCTCGGCGCCTCGCTGTCGCGCTACGCCCTCGAAGGTTATCGCGAAAAATGCAGCACCAAGACCATCCTCGGCACACGCTTCGCCAAGAAGCCGATCGAACTGGAAACGCCGATCACCATCGCCGGCATGAGCTTCGGGGCGCTATCCGCCAACGTCAAGGAAGCGCTTGGCCGCGCGGCCACCGAAGTCGGCACCTCTACCACCACCGGCGACGGCGGCATGACGCCGGAAGAACGACTGTCATCGAAAACCCTGGTCTACCAATGCCTGCCCAGCCGTTACGGTTTCAATCCTGACGACGTTCGCCGTGCCGATGCCATCGAAGTGGTCATCGGTCAGGGCGCCAAGCCGGGCGGCGGCGGCATGCTGCTCGGCCAGAAGGTCTCGGCCCGTGTCGCCGGCATGCGCACCTTGCCGGCCGGCGTCGACCAGCGTTCGGCCTGCCGTCACCCGGACTGGACCGGCCCGGACGACCTAGCGATCAAGATCCAGGAACTGCGCGAAATGACCGACTGGGAGAAGCCAATCTACGTCAAGGTCGGCGCCACCCGCACCTTCAATGACGTCAAGCTGGCCGTGCATGCTGGCGCCGACGTCATCGTGGTCGATGGCATGCAGGGCGGCACCGCCGCGACGCAGACCTGCTTCATCGAGCACATCGGCATCCCAACCCTGGCCGCGCTGCGCCAGGCGGTCGATGCCCTCGAAGACCTCGACATGAAGGGCAAGGTCCAGCTCATCATCTCGGGCGGCGTGCGCACCGGCCCGGACGTCGCCAAGGCGCTGGCCATGGGCGCCGATGCCGTGGCGATCGGCCAGGGCGTCATGATCGCCATGGGCTGCAACGGCGAAACCTACTGCCAGGGCGGCCAGCACCACTCGGCCATCGCCGACTACGCCGCACTCGGCACGGCGCCGGGCTTCTGCCACCACTGCCACACCGGTAAGTGCCCGGTCGGCATCACGACGCAGGATGAGATTCTCGAGCAGCGCCTCGAGCCGATGGTCGGCGCCAAGCATCTGAAGAACTACCTGAAGACGCTGAACATGGAGCTGACGACGATCGCCCGCGCCTGCGGCAAGCAGAACGTGCATCACCTTGAGCGCGAAGACCTCGTTGCCCTGACCGTCGAGGCCGCCGCGATGGCCCGCCTGCCCTTGGCCGGCACCTCCTGGGTGCCCGGTTTCTCCGGTTACTGAGCCCGCCATTTCACCCCTTGCCCGGGGCGTTTACGGACGCCCCGTTTTATTTGCGGAGTATTCATGGCAGCCCGAATCATTGATGGAAAGGCGCTTTCCCGGCGCTTGCGCGAGGAGTTTCGCGGACGCGTCGGCAAGTTGGCGACACAGGGCGTCGTGCCCGGCCTGGCGGTGATCCTGGTCGGCGACAATCCGGCGTCGCGGGTTTATGTCGGCAACAAGGTCAAGGCCTGTGCCGAATGCGGCGTCGCATCGTTTCACCACGCCCTCCCGGCCGAAGCCAGCGAGGCCGAGGTACTGGCCTGCATCGACCGGTTGAACGCCGACCCGGCGGTCAACGGCATCCTCGTGCAGTTGCCCTTGCCGCCGCATATCGATGTCCGCAAGGTGCTCGAAGCCATCGCCGTCGACAAGGATGTGGACGGCTTTCACCTCTACAACGTCGGCGGCCTGGTCGTCGGCAACACCATCTTCCCTCCGTGCACGCCGTACGGCGTACAACTGCTGCTCGAAACCACCGGCACCGAGGTCGCCGGCAAGAACGTGGTGGTGGTCGGCGCCAGCAACATCGTCGGCAAGCCGATGGCCCTGATGCTGCTGCAGAAGGAAGCGACGGTGACGGTCTGCCACGCCAAAACCCGCGATCTCGCCCAGCACACCATCCTCGCTGACATCCTGATCGTCGCCGCCGGCAAGCCGGGGCTGATCGTGCCGCGGATGGTCAAGGAAGGCGCGATCGTCATCGACGTCGGCATCAACCGCCTGGCCGACGGCCGCATCGTCGGCGATGTCGATTTTGCCGGGGTAAAGGAAAAAGCCTCGTGGATCACGCCGGTCCCCGGCGGGGTCGGCCCGATGACCGTGACCATGCTGATCGAAAACACCCTGCGCTCGACCGAGCGCGCCCATCACTTGAGAAAAGACGATGACTACCAGGACTGTGAAGCGCCGGCCGTCAAGGCGCACGCGGACAACTGAACCGCCGCGCCCAGCCCGGGACGACGCCTTGCATCTTCGAATCGACGGCCTGGGCCTGCAAGCCTCGCTCGGGATTTATCCGCACGAACGCCGGCAACGGCAGGCCATCGTCGTCGATAACCCGCAGTGACAAACGCTGCGAGTATGCCCATCACCTTGAGGAACAGGATTTACGTTTGCAGTGCATCCTGCTGCTGATTTAGTGGAATCGCGATGATCTATTGAGCGATTGCTTGAACCTATACGATGCCTAGAATGTCATCTGGAGAATTCCCCAGGGAGTTCAGTCATGCAAGAGCGAGAGTTGTCCCCGGTCGTTTACCGCTACTTTTTCTTCGGCTGGCTGTTCCGCGACGCCGGCAAAGGCAGTCTATACGAGCGCCGAGCTGCGTGGCGACACAACCTGGTTCAAGCGCGCTGGCTGCCGACCTATCTGCGGCGCTGGCTGACGCTGAGCGCACTGTTCTTCTCGGGTGGCGTCGGTGCGGAAGCCATCGGCGGCGTCTGGTCGTGCGCCGCGTGCTTCGTTCTCTTTTCGTCAGCACTGCCTGTGGTATCGGTCATCATTGTCGCAATGCTCGGCTTCCGCTATTTGCCAAGCCCCTGAACAGCAGTTCGGCCGGAACTCAACGAGATGCTCTGTCTTTTTTAGACGAACCTGAGCGGTCGGATGGCATTTTTACTTCAGGCTTTCCGCAAATCGGCGCTAAATATCGCCTGCAGATTCCGCAGGTTATTGCTTGGCAATAGGCTATGTAAAAGCAAAAAGCCCCCGTTAGCGTGTTGCTAACGGGGGTTTTGAATGGGTTGCCTGGCGGTGACCTACTTTCGCGAGCGTATTGCTCACTATCATCGGCGCGTTTCTGTTTCACGGTCCTGTTCGGGAAGGGAAGGGGTGGG
>JAEUOD010000174.1 GCA_016791065.1 Dechloromonas sp.
ACGGACGTAATCCGCACAAATCCATAATTGCCAATGATGAGCAATTCGCTATTGCCGCCTAAAAACGGTTAGCCGGGGCTGCTAGAGCCTTGTTACCAAAGATAGCCGGCGGGGACTTCGGTCCCCGTCGTCACGTCCGGCCCCCGCTCAGCTATCGAGGCGAAAGACGATGGGCACGATGACCGAGGCTTCGATCGCCTGGTCGCCCCGCTTCGCTGGCACGAAGCGCCAGCGTGCGACCACCTGGCGCGCGGCCTCGTCGAGCCGTTCGAAGCTGCTGCTTTTTTCCAGGTCAACCTCAGTGGCCGCGCCATCCGCTGCGACTTTCACCCGTAGCAGTACCTTGCCCTCTTCGCCCAAACGTCGCGATATCGGGGGGTAATTGGGTTTGGGGTTATTCAGGTAAGCGGCGTCGAAACGTGCCGCGCTGATAGCCGCAACCGGGGCGGCACTGGGGGTCGGCGCGGAGGGAGCCGCGGGGGCTGGTGCAGTGGGGGTGGCTGGAACAGTAAAGCTGGTTGGCGCGGTCGCCTGCTCGGGCTGCATGGCGAGTACCGGCCGTGGCGTTGGTGCCTGGCGCTTGTGCGCTGTCGTCGCTGGCTGTGGGGGCGCCATCTGAGGCTGGCTGGGTGGGGCTTTGGCCGGTTCGGCCGAGATGGCGGCAGTCAGCCGGACCATGATGGTTTCGCTGGGTGGCACCTCGATCCGGCCGATTGCGACCTGCAGCGGGTAGAACAGTACGGCGCCGTGCAGTGCGGCGGCAATGGCGAAAAAATGCCCGCTCCGCTTCCATTCAGGGCGTTCGGATGAAAGGGAAAGGAGGAGGCCGGACATGGCGGGATTCTACGGTCGACTTCCCCGATCAACCAGCCAGCGATGCCAAGTTGACCGAAAAACTGCGTGTCGCATGGACGCCGTCGATGCGGATCGGCGCCAGTATCCGCGAGCGCTCCAGGCTTTTGATGATGCGCGAGATGGTTTCGAAACGCAGGTTGGTGATGTCGGCGATATCCTGGCGCGTTGGCAGGACAACCCGGCCGGCTTCGTCGCCGAGCAGACGGATCAGGCCGAGCACCCGGTCGGCGGCCTGGCCGCCGCGCAGGGCGACGACATCGGCGGCGCGGCGCTGCGCGAGGGCGAGCGATTCGAGGAGCGATTCACCGCTGGCCGCACCTTCCCCCTCGGGCCAGGGGGTCAGTTCACATTGGGTGAGCGCCGAGGCGCTGAAGGTGTAGGCCCCGAAGAGCAGGGTTTCGCAACCGAGGATGTCGCCGGCAATCGCCAGGCTGGCAAAGCTGGTTTCGCCCTGGAGAACGGTGTCCAACCGGACGACACCCTGGCTGAGGCGCCAGGCCAATCCTTCGCTGCCGGCATGATAGAGCTTGTGGCCCGCCTCAAGACGGAGCGAACTGCGTGGCGCTTCTGGCTTACGGCGAATGCGGCCGGGAAACAGGCTCATGGATACCTCCTCTAAAAGCGGAAAAGCCGCTGCGGCGGGCCTAAGAAGCCGGGCGCAGACAGTGTTCGTCCGTTCTGAGTCTGTATGGCATCGGTCGGCGTTGGCCTGATTTTTTTCCTCTCCGGACACGACGAGCCTACAGACAACCGCGAATTGTCAGGGCCTTGGCCCGAGAGCGGAATGCGGCAAATTGTCGCACCCCCTCCTGCAAGGTGAGACGACAGGGGTTCAGCCGTTGAGCTTTTCCAGCGCCTCGCGCAGTTTGCCCGGCTCTTCGAGACGCAGCATGCGGCGGACATTGGGGGCGATTTCGCTGACGTCGGCCTTGAGCACGCGGTTCTTGACCTTGAGGATCTGCGAGGGGTGCATCGAGAAAATGCGCAGACCCATGCCGAGGAAGAGGCGGGTCAGCTTCGGGTCGCCGGCCATTTCGCCGCAGACTGAGACCGGAATGCCGACCTTCTCGGCGCTGGCCAGGGTGTGGGCGAGCAGCATCAGCACGGCCGGGTGGAGCGGGTCATAGAGGTTGGCGACCTGTTCGTCCGAGCGGTCGATGGCCAGCGTGTACTGGATCAGGTCGTTGGTGCCGATCGATAGGAAGTCGAGGCGGCGCAGGAAGAGGCCGATGGCCAGCGCGGCGGCGGGAATCTCGATCATGCCGCCGACCTGGATGTTCTCGTCGAAGGTGACTTTTTCGCCGCGCAGGCTCGATTTGGCCTGTTCGAGCGCGGCCAGTGTCTGGTCGATCTCATGGGCGTGCGCCAGCATCGGAATCAACAATTTGATCGGGCCATGTTTCGAAGCGCGCAGGATGGCCCGCAACTGCGTCTGGAACATCTGCGGTTCGGCCAGCGACAGACGGATGGCGCGGCGGCCAAGCGCCGGGTTGGTCTTGACGCGGTCGCCGAGGCTGGCGTCGGGGCGCAGATCCTTGTCGTTGCCGAGGTCGAAGGTGCGGATGGTGACTGGCCGGCCGCCCATGCCCTTGACCACCTTCTTGTAGGCCTCGTACTGCTCCTGTTCGTCGGGCATGTCGCCACGGTCGAGGAAAAGGAATTCGGTACGGAACAGGCCGACGCCCTCGGCGCCGCCTTCGAGGGCTTCCGGGATGTCGCCAGGTAATTCAATGTTGGCGAACAAATGTACTTCAACGCCGTCGATCGTCTGCGATTTTGCCGTCTTCAGGCGCTTGAGCTTGGATTCTTCGAGCTCGATCTGGTTCTTGCGGAGGACGTACTCCTCAAGCACGCGCGGATCGGGATTGACGATCACGACGCCCCGTTGGCCATCGACAATCAGCTGTTCGCCATCACGGATCAGCGAGCGGGCATTCTCGAGGCCGACCACCGACGGGATCGCCATGCTGCGGGCGAGAATGGCGGTGTGCGAGGTGGCACCGCCGACGTCGGTGATGAAGGAGGCGAAACGGTGTTCCTTGAAGGAAATCACGTCGGCCGGCGAGAGATCGTGGGCGACGACGATCAGCATTTCTTCCTTGACGCCCTTGGCGGCCTTCATCACCGCCCGGCTCGGGTGGCCGAGCAATTCCTTGATGACGCGCTCGACGACCTGGACGACGTCGAACTTGCGCTCGCGCAGGTAGAGATCGTCGAACTGCTCGAACTGGCAGACCAGTTGTTCCATCTGCTGGACCAGCGCCCATTCGGCGTTGCAGCGGCGCTCGCGGATGATTTCGCGTGGCTTGTCCACCAGTTCCGGGTCTTCCAGGAACATGGTGTGGATGTCGATGAAGGCGGCGAGCTCGGCCGGTGCGTGCTCGGTCGTTTCCTTCATCGCCTCCAGTTCTTCCTTGACCAGCTTCACCGCCGCGTCGAAACGGGCGATTTCTTTGTCCACCATGCGCGGCGAGACGGTCAAGTGCGACACTTCCAGCGTCGCGTGCGACATCAGCATGGCCCGCCCGATGGCGATGCCGCCGGAAACACCGAGACCGTGCAGGGTGAAGCTCATGGGCATTTACTCTCCTTCGCCGAAATAATCGGCGATCAGCGCGAGCAGCGCATCCATGGCTTCGGCCTCGTCGGCGCCGTCGGTTTCGATGCTGACCTTCGAACCCTTGCCGGCGGCCAGCATCATGACGCCCATGATGCTCTTGGCGTTGATGCGGCGGGTGCCCTTGCTCATCCAGACCTCGCATTTGTACTTGCCGGCGAGTTGGGTCAGCTTGGCCGAGGCGCGTGCGTGCAGGCCCAGCTTGTTGATGATTTCGGTTTCTCTGGTCAGCATGGTCAGTGGTCCAGCATGTTGATGACGCCGTCGCGGCCGCCGTCGCGGGCACGCTGCAGCAGGATTTCCATGCCCTTTTCGCGATAGGTCAGGGCGCGGAGCAGCATGGGCAGGTTGACGCCGGTCAGGCCTTCGACCCGCCCGGCTTCGAGCAGCTTCATGGCCAGGTTGGCCGGACTGGCACCGAAAATGTCGGTCAGCAGCAGCACGCCCTTGCCGTTGTCGACCAGGTCGAGCATGCGGCGGGCGAGTGGCAGCAGGTCGAGCGGGTCGTCCTGGGGGGCGACGCCGAGCTGGGCCAGTTGCACCGGGCGCTTGTTCAGCACATGGCAGGCATTCTGGACAAGCGCTTCGCCGTAGCTGCCGTGGGTAATGAGGAGGATGCCAATCATCCTTCGATTCTAACCCGAAGCCTTGCGCTGGAAAGCGCCTTGCTCGGTGGTGCCTTCCGGGATGACCGAACCGCATCGACGCACGCATTGCCACGTGGGGGCTCGGGCACTACATTGAAATAAGCAGCCATCTGCGGAAAACGCCACACGAGGCCAGGGACAAGGAGAAAACATCATGCTCAAGCTTTTCCAATCCATTTTCGGCGGCGGTGAAGCGCGCGGGCGTTATCCGGAGTCGCTGGTCGAGATGGCGATCGAACGCGCGGTCGACGGCAGCGACGGTCGGCTACGCGCGCTTTCCGGCTACCGCAAGCGTCTGCGTGAACCGGTCATCCAGGCCATCGACCAAGTGCTGGCCATGGTCGAGGCGCTGCCGGCCCCGGTACCGGCAGCAGTCGCGGATTATTCGAACGATTTGCGGTTGCGTGCCCTCTTCGTGTCGCCGGACCACATGCGCGAGGTGCTGGGCAACGACCCTGTCCTCTCGGCCTATCGCGAGCAGGCAGGTGCCGCCAGTGCCGAGCCGGTATTCGGCCTGTTGTTGGCGGAGCGTCGGGAAAAGCGGGGTTTCGGGCTCGAACTCGCCGGCGATACGGTGCAGCGCGATGTGGCGCAGACCACGGTCAGCTTTACGGGGCACCGCCTGGTCGATATCTCCAGCGACGAGGAGGCCTTGCGCCGCGAACTCCGGCGGCGTGCCTTCGATCACCTGATCGCCTTGGCCCTGGCGCGGATTTCCGAGATGAAGGGCGAGCGCCTGGAACTCGGCCACCAGCGCGAACTGTTGCGGGCCAAGCTCGCCACCCTGAGCCGGGGCGGCTGGAGTTTCGACGACAAGGCGAAGGAAGGCAGCGACCCCGCAGCCCTGCAGGCCGAACTGGACGGTATCGAGCAACAACTCGCCGGCTTGGGCAAGGATGTCGGCATCCTCGATGGCGAGCTCGACATCCTGGCCGAGACGCTGGCCAGTGCAGACAAACAACTCTGGGCCGACGTGGTCGAGTTGCATCTCGACCGCATGAACGTCAAGCGTGCGGTCAGTGACGAATCGGCAACGACGCTGCGCTTCGGCGAATTGCACAACGCCCAGGGGCAGAGCCTGGTGATGTTGCTGGTCGCGCTCAAGCCCGACGAACTGCCCAAGCGTGGCAGCTTCTCGGACAACGTCGCGCGTGCCCTAGCTGAACTGGGCGGGCGCTGAGCCGGATCAGGCCGGCGAACGTGTGCGGTGCACGAGTCGGCCGACGATGAGGGCCGCAGCGGCGGTCGCCAGTAAATGCTTGAGGCTGTGACCGCTGAGTAGACCAGCGCTCAGGCCGAGCAGTGGTGCATCATAGATTTCGGCCAGCTTGGCCAGCACGTAGAGGCCGAGTGCCAGCCCAAAACTCAGGCGATCCGCCGCCGGGCTGCCATAAATTGCCTGGCGCAGCGGAATGAGCAGGATGGGCAGGATCTGCAGCAGGATGTAGGGCCGCAGATCGCCGGCACCGGCTCGTTCAGTGCCGTACCACCAGAAAACGCTGGCCACGGCATAGGCGGCGAGGCCGCCAGCGAGCGGTAGCGCGTAAGGCCGGGGCAGGCCGGTTTCGGCCCAGACGCCGGCCAGCAGCCCGGCGCAGGCCAGGGCGATGGGCAGGCGGTCGAGCAGCAAGCGGTCGTTGTCGGGTGCCAGGTGATAGTAGGCAGAACCGGCAGCGGTCAGCACCAGGCCAAGCAACAACAGGGTATAGCCGGTAAAACCGGACGCGATGGCGGGATGCCGGCGCTGCGGCCAAAGGCGGGCCATGCCCCACAGGCCGGCCAAGGCGAAGCCGAGGTTGGAGAGCACGTCGCGGCCGCGCCCGATGCGGAGGAAGTCCGCCGTATCGGCGAAGGCATGGTAATCGGCGGGCTGCGGTAGCGGGCCATGGACGAGCAGGGCGAGGATGCAGCAAGCGGTAACGGCTGCCGGCAAGGCTGCGATTGCCCGCCGCATCGCCCTATTCCGCCCCGGCGGGGAAATGGTAGAGGTGGGTGTTGTCGGGCTTCTCGCCGATGCGCGTGCCCTTCGGACGGAAAGGGCGGTGCCGGCTGTAGCCGTCGGCATCGGTCCGGGCGCTCTCGGCCGCCTGGCGGGCTGCTTCGGGGTAGGCCATGGGATGTTTGTGGCGCTCGATTTCCAGGCGTTGCGTCCGTTCATTGATCTGGATGCTGTACTTGCCCAGGTTGAAGAACAGGTACATCGCATAGAGATTGTCGTAATCCTCGTAGGCGCCGGCCTCGCGGCGGAAGTCCCGGGACAGCACGGACGGAAAGCGATCCGGCAGGTCACGGAAGGCGACCGGTTCTTCCTCATGCGGGTCGACGTAGGGCGAGCCGCGGTATTTCTTGTAAAGCACCACGTCGAGCCCGTAGCCGCGCGCGGCCCAGGCCTCGATCAGCTTGATCGCCATTTCAGTCGGGATGTTGGCATTGAGTGCCGCTACGGCTCGGGTCCGGCCGGGCAGGCGCGGTGCGCTGATCGGCAGTTCGGCGTAGCCGGCGCCGAATTTGAAGGCGGAGCCGACCGTCTTGGCGCAATTGAGGCGCAGGTAGTCGTAGCTGACCTCGCCATCGTGGTACTCGGTGTCGCGGGCACGGGCCTGGAAATCGTCGTTGATGCGCTGGAAATAGGTGGCCAGCGCAGCCTTTTCCGCCGCCGGCACGCCGGTGACGCGGACCCCGATCAGCGAGCGTTTGTACACTTCCCCAAAATCCAGGCCGAAGGAAGCTTTCGGACTGACCGAGGAGCGTGTGCCGAACAGGTATTCCCGTTTCGGGATGCGCACCATCAGATCGTCCGTGTAGAAATCGGCGGCGTGCTCGGGGGCGCGGTCGGCGTAGAAATTGGCCGAGTAGACAAGGTCGTCGTCGCCTGCCGCATCGCGAATGGCCAGCGCCAGATGGCCGGCCGAGCCGCCGTTCGAGGTGCCAAAACTGATCAGCAATTCAAGGTCGTAGGCATCGGCACGCAGTTGCCGGTCGACGGCCGCCAGACCGGCCGGCAATGGCCCGCCGGGCGTCGCGAAATCGGCCCCCAGGCAAGGCAGGGCCGCGAGGCAAACGAGGATGGCCCCGAGCAGGCGCTTCACCCAGGCCTCAGTTCAGATTGGGATCGACCAGGTAGGCCGTGCCGCCCCAGTTGGCCTGGACGGCGAAGCCCTTTTCGCTGACCTGGTAAACCGTGATGTAGGGGTTGAAGGAGTATTGCTTGCCTGCCGTGCCCATGGTGGCCGACGCCGAGACGTCGCCGCCGGCCTTGTCGCCCAGCTTGAACTGGGCCAGCGCCGCTTCGCTCTTGAAGACGAAGATCTGGTAGAGGCGCTGGTAGCCGAGGCCGGGGCCGGTGCCGGCACGCGCTGTCAGCATGTAGGTCGGCTTCGATGTCTTCTTGTCGAAGAGCACGCCCTTGCCATGGGCCTCGACCAGGACCAAGGCATTCGTCGTGGCGATGTTGAACACGGCGTGACCGGGGGCGGCCTCGATCTCGGCCCGGGCGGCCGGGTTCTCGGCATACAGACGTTCCAGGGCCTGTTGCGACATGTCGAGGACCTCCTGGCGCCGTTGCTCGACTTCGGCGCGGCTCAGGTTTTGCTGCTCCGGCGTTTTCGGTGTGCTCTGGCAGCCTCCGAGGAACAAGGCGGCGCAAAGCGAGGAAAGGATGAGGCGGCGGGTTTGCTGGGACATGGGATTCCGGTCACTCCGATGATGGGGTTGAGGAGGTACTTGTGGTTTGAGCAGGAGACGGATTTGCCGATTTGGCCTTTGCGGGCTTCGCGGCGGGCTTCGCGGCGGGCTTCGCGGCAGGCTTCGCGGCAGGCTTCGCGGCGGGCTTCGCGGCAGGCTTTGCGGTGGGCTTCGCGGTGGGCTTCGCGGTGGGCTTCGCGGTGGGCTTC
>JAEUOD010000043.1 GCA_016791065.1 Dechloromonas sp.
GTCTGCTTGTAGCCGGCGACCGCAGACGACATGCAGAGACGCGAATTGGTATCGACGTTGTTGGTACCGATCAGGCCCTTGGCCAGCTTGTTGAAGACGTAGTAGTCCTCGGTCATCAACTGGCCGGAAATATAGAAGGCGACGGCATCCGGGCCGTGCTGCTCGATGATTCCGGCAAAGCGCTCGACTGCGCCGTCGAGTGCCTCGTCCCAGCCGATTCGCCGGCCGGCTTCGCCACGCTTCTGGCGTAACTCGGGATACTTGAGGCGATAGGTGGCATCGGCCGTCTGGCCGAGCGTCGCCCCCTTGGTACACAAGCGGCCGCGGTTGGCCGGATGCTCCGGATCGCCGCGCAGGCCGGTGATGCGACCGTCCTCGGTCTCGATCAGGACACCGCAGCCGACGCCGCAGTAGCAACAGGTGGATTTGATTTCAGTTTTCATGCTTTTCCTTGGCGTCGACAGCCTGCCGACGCATGGCGCTCTTCCGAAAAATTTGCCGATGAACCGGGGCTCAGGCGGCCCGGCGGTCCGGCTCGTCTGCAACCGCCGACAGGACGTTGAGCCACGAACGCTCGACAACCCGGCCGACCACGATCAGGGCCGGCGCCGGAATCTCCGCCGCCCGCACGCGCGGGGCGATGTCGGCGAGGGTGCCGATGACTTCGCGCTGACCGGCCTGCGTGCCGCGTGAGATCACGGCCACCGGCATCGTCTCCGGCATGCCGGCCTGCTGCAGGCCGGCGCAGATCGACTCCAGGCGGGAGAGGCCCATGTAGATGACCAGCGTCGTCCCGGTTGCGGCCAGGGCTTGCCAGTCGGGCTCGCGGTGCAGGCGGGTATGCGCCGTGACGAAAGTGACGCCGTGCGTGCAGTCGCGGTGGGTCACGGGAATGCCGAGCGATGCGGGAACGGCGACCCCGGAACTGATCCCGGGCACGACCTCGACCGCAACGCCGCGTCCCATGAGGAATTCAGCCTCCTCGCCGCCGCGCCCGAAGAGCAGCGGATCGCCCCCCTTGAGGCGACCGACCACCTTGCCTTCGCGGGCAAAGCGCAGCATCAGGCGATCGATGAAATCCTGCGGCGTGCTCCGCCCCCCGGCGCGCTTGCCCACTTCGATGACCGGAACGTCGAGGCGGGCGTGGGAGAGGACGTCGCGATTCACCAGATCGTCGATCAGCAGGACATCGGCTTGCGCGATGCAGCGCACGGCGCGCAGCGTCAGCAGGTCGGCGGCCCCGGGCCCGGCACCGATCAGAAAGACTTTGCCGATGGCGCTTGAATCGGCCTTGCCTGAATGCTTGGCTTGCATGATGAGACTCCTGGCTGTTGCGGCAACCGCAATGGAAATAAAAAAAGGCGCCTGTCCGCAAAGTAATTGCGGAAAGACGCCTTCGTCCGATGCGGAGCCGCTCATCGTTGAACCCGCTCCGTCCGGTGCCGACCATGGCACCATTTCCAATGAAGCACAATCAATGCCAAAAACAAAAATCATTGTTTTTCAATGGCCTGCATTTTGACAGATGCCTTGCATGATGAATTCCGGGGGCATCGTGCACCGCTCCAGTGCAAGTGTGACAAGCCATCCGCACCAGTTGGGCGCATCCCCCGGGGATCAGCGCATCAAGAGCAGGAAGAGGAGGAAGAGGAGGAAATTCAGCAGCAACGAGGCCAGGGCGACGATTTTCCAGAAGCGCAGCGGATTGCGATCGACGAGTGCCAGGCGGACCGGTGGCGCGATGGGCCGTGTCGGACCGCGTTCGAGGGCGAGCAGGAACTCTTCGGCCGTCTCGAAACGATCTTTGGCCTCGCGTGCCACGGCCTTGAGCAAGATATTCTCGAGCCAGCCGGGAATTTCCGTCCGCCAGCGCGTCGGTCGTTCGGGGTCGCCGAACTTGGGTTTCTGGAAGGGCTCGATCTCGCCGTAGGGATATTTGCGCGTCAGCAGGTGATACAGCACGACGCCGGCGCCATAGAGGTCGAAGCCCTTTTCGGGAGCGGCCCCGGCAAAAAGCTCGGGGGCCATGTAGGACGGCGTGCCGGCCGGACCCGGCACCTCGCCGGGCTGCAGTTCGGCCAGGCTGAGCGCGACGCCGAGATCGAGAACGCGCAACACGCCATCCTGGCCGAGGTGGATGTTATCGGTCTTGATGTCGCGGTGCAGGATGTCGAGCCGGTGCAGGGTGGCGATGCCCTTGAGCAGAGCGATGCCGAGATGCACGACCTCGCCGACCGGGAAATGCTGGTCGGCCGCCAGGCGTTCCTGCAGGGTCGCGCCCGCATGCCAGGTCATCAGGTAATAGAGACAGCTGCGCTGTTCGCTCGGCACGATTTGCGGGAAATGCGGCGAAACGACGCGCCGCGCCCGCCACTCTTCCATGAGCAGACCGGCAATCGCCCCGGCATCGCCCTCGAGCGCCGGCTGCAGGGCTTTCAGTACCAGTTGCTGCTGGTTGCGCGAATTGCGTACGCGATAGAGCACGTTCTCCCGCGCATCGTGCAGCACCTCCTCGACGAGCAGGCCGTCGACCAGTTGGCCGACCTTGAACTTCGGCGGCACCGGCAACTGGGCGACGCTTTCCAGGCTGTCGCGCAGGTTGGCCGCCGGCAGTGCCAGCACGTCGACGACGACCGCCGTGGCGTTGTCGTGTCCCCCCTGGGCGATAGCCAGGCTGGTCAGCGCCACTGCCGCCGCCTGCGGCTCCGGATGGTCGAGCAGGATCTCGCGCATAAGGGCATCGGGCAGGACGCCGTAGACGCCATCGGAAACCAGCAGGAAGCGGTCGTGCAACTCCAGGTCGCCATCGGCGAAATCGAGCAGCAGGCGCTTGTCGAGGCCGATGGCCCGCGACAGCACGTTGCTTAGCTCCGGGTGCTCCCAGGTGTGATCGACCGTCAGTTGCCGCAGCACGCCGGCCTGCAGGCGATAGATGCGACTGTCCCCGATGTGGGCCGTGTAGAAACGGGTGCCGCGCAGCACCAGGGCGGACAGCGTCGTCGCCATGCCGGTCAGCTCGGCATTGCGGCTGCCTTCGGCAATCACCCAGCGGTTGAGGGCCGAGGCCACGGTCTCGATGGCGTGCGGCACGGCCCAGGTATCGGGCGTCGCGAAGTAATCCGCGAGCAGCCCTCGCACCGTGTATTCCGCCGCCTCCCGCCCCCCCTTGTGACCGCCAATGCCATCGGCGACGGCGACGATCACGCCCTTGTTCTCCAGCTCCTGTCCTTCCGGCGTGGCGACGCCGCAATAGTCCTCGTTCCGCTCGCGCGGACCGGTCAGCGAAGCATGGCCAAGGGCAATGTTCAGGGGCATGGGATTCGAGATCGAAAACAGGGGATCGAGCCGGCGGGTACCGGCTCGATGCTATCAGTTAGATCTTGGCAGTGGTCAGGTGGCTGGCCCCCCAGGTGGTGCGCCAGCGGGTCTTGACGCCGGTCAGACCGACCAGGGCGAGCACGGCCAGCGCGGCGAAGATGAGGAAGCCCATCTGGTAGCTGCCGGTCATCTGCTTCGAGTAGCCGAGGCTGGAGGCCAGGTAGAAACCGCCGACGCCGCCGGCCATGCCAACCAGGCCGGTCATGACGCCGATTTCCTTCTTGAAGCGCTGCGGCACCAACTGGAACACCGCACCGTTGCCCATGCCGAGCGAGAGCATGGCGCAGACGAAGACGACCAGCGCCATCCAGGCTTCCGGCAAGCCGAAGCTGACGATGGCCAGGAAGATCGCGGCGAAGATGTACATCACGGTCAGCGACTTGACGCCGCCGATGCGGTCGGCCACGTTGCCTCCGATCGGGCGGACCAGCGAACCGGCGAAGACGCAGCCGGCGGTGAAGAAGCCGGCCATCTTAGGATCGAGGCCATATTGCGTGTTGAAGTAGATGACCAGCGAGGAAGCCAGACCGACGAAGCCGCCGAAGGTCACCGAGTAGAAGAACATGAACCACCAGGCATCCTTGTCCTTCAAAACCTTGAGATATTCGGCCAGGGTCTTGGGCGGCGGCGCATCCGGCGCATCCTTGGCCATGAAGCAGAAGGCGATCAGCACCAGCACTAGCGGAATCAGCACGATACCGAAGACGTTGGTCCAACCGAAGGCGGCAGCCAGCCCCGGGGCGAACAGCGCGGCCAGGGCGGTGCCGGAGTTGCCGGCGCCGGCGATGCCCATCGCGGTGCCCTGGTGCTCGGCTGGATACCAGCGCGAAGCCAGCGGCAAGGCGGCGGCAAACGAAGCGCCGGCAACACCGAGGAAGAGGCCGAGGGTCAGCACTTCAGCGTAGGAATGCACGCCGACCTGCCAGGCGTAGAGCATGGCACCGATCACGATGATCTGGCCGATGATCGCTGCCTTCTTGGGCGACAGACGGTCGACCAGGATGCCCATGACGATGCGCAGCAGCGCCCCGGCCAGCACCGGGGTGGCGACCATCAGGCCCTTTTCGGCGTGCGAGAGGCCAAGATCCTTGGCGATGCCGACGCCGAGCGGACCGAGGATGACCCAGACCATGAAGGCGAGGTCGAAGTAGAGGAAGGCGGCGAGCAGCGTCGGCGTGTGGCCGGCCTGCAGGAAGGATTTCTTGTCCATGGCATTGACTCGTAAGGGCTGAAAAATCGGAAGACGGCGGTAGCCGTCCAATGGGGGTGCGCACGTGAATCCGTTATCACCGCCCGACGCCCTTGCCGGGTAATGCGCGAGATGCCCCTCTATCAGCAACCCTCGTGCCAGAAAACAAATGGCTGATTTATATGGATTTTGTTAAAAATAACTAGTTCTTTTTAACTAAGCCGCCATGCACCAAGGGCGCGCACTGGCGTCCAGTGCGGTGCATATTTTCCTTCTCCGAGTGGGAGACAAGCCTCACCTTCACTGCCGTTGCCCGGGATTAAAATCACCCGGGGTCATGCGCTATCTGGCCACGACACTTTGCATCGAGGCCTTGTCGTATAGCCAGGTGTCTTCGAAGAAGGTCACCGCTCCACTACCCAGGTCATGCTTGGCGCCAATGATGCCAATCTTGCCGGCAGCGATCATGTGCTCGAGGATGTAGCTGCGGTTGACGATCGATCGCACCGAACGACGGACGTTGAGGTCGGCAACATTCTCGACGAAGGTGCTGTTCTTCGAATTGCGACTTGCCGGGTCAGGCGTTTCGCTCTCTTCATATACCGCCGGCTGGATCTTCGACAGCAGTTCGGTCAGGTTGCCGAGTTCCACGTGGTCGCATGCCCCCTTGATGGCGCCGCAGGAGGTGTGGCCGAGCACGACGATGAGTTTCGAGCCGGCCACGTGGCACGCAAACTCGAGACTGCCGAGAATGTCGGTATTGATCACGTTACCGGCAATCCGCACCGAGAAGATGTCGCCGAGGCCCTGGTCGAAGATCAATTCGGCCGACGTGCGGCTGTCGATGCAGCTGACGATGGTGGCGAATGGCCATTGGCCATCACGCGTTTCGTTGGCCTGCTGCAGCAGGTCGCGGCTAGCGCGCAGGTTTTTGACAAAGCGCGCGTTGCCATCCTTGAGGAACTGCAGGGCGAGTGCCGGGGTGCAGGTGGCTTGGGTTTCCAAGGTATGCGTTTTCATGCCGGGGCGTTCCTTACTTTCGGTCGATTGAGCTTGGCCGCGATGTTAGCGATGAGCGAAAATAATTAACAATCGATATTAGTGATAGCTTTAATAGACAAAACTCTATGAATGCAACCTTTCGCCAATTGCGCCTGTTTCTGGCGCTGGCCGAGCGCGGCAGCATCACCGCTGCCGCCGAGGCTTGTCACGTCACGCAACCCACGGTATCGATGCAATTGCGCGAACTGGCCGAGGCGGTCGGGCTGCCGCTCTACGAGCAGATCGGGAAGCGCCTGCACCTGACCGCGGCGGGTGAGGCGCTCGCGGAAACGGCGCGGGCGATGCTCGACGAATGGATCGCCTTCGAGCAGTCGATCAATGCAATGAAGGGACTCGAGCAGGGACGCTTGCGCGTTGCGCTGGTGAGCACGGCGAAATACTTCGTGCCGCGCCTGCTCGGCAGTTTTTGTACGGCGCATCCCAACATCGAGATCGCGCTCGAGGTCTTGAATCGGGACGGCGTCGTCGCGCGCCTGCGAGAAAACCGGGATGACCTCTACATCATGTCCATGCCGCCTGAGCAACTCGATCTCGAACAGCATGCATTCCTGCACAATCCGCTGGTTTTGATTGCCCCCGAGGGGCATCGGCTGACGGGGCGACACCTGGAACTGGCCGATCTCTCGGAAGAGCGGTTCATCCTGCGCGAACGGGGTTCAGGCACGCGCCTCGCCTGTGATGCGCATTTCGCGCGGAGCGCTTTCGTGCCTGCCGTGCGGCTTGAACTTGGCAGCAATGAGGCGATCAAGCAGGCCGTTGCCGGTGGCCTGGGTCTCGCGGTGATCTCCCGCCACGCGATGCCGGCCCGGCCCGAGGACGATCAACTGAGCATCCTCGATGTGGCCGGCTTCCCGCTCCAGTCACGCTGGTTCACGCTCTACCCGCGCGGAAAAAAGCTTTCTCCGGTTGCAGCCGTGTTTCTCGAGCATCTCAAACGGACGGCATCCGAATGGAGCGAGCGGCGCGAATCGATGGCATGACAAGCGAAGTTGGCCGACACCGATTGCAGCAACCCAGCTGCGCTCGCGTCGTCGGCCAATCCTCCCCTGCTTCAGCCTTGGCTTACACGGCGAGGAAGACCTCGCCCCCCTCCACCTTCACCTCGAACTTGCTGCACGAACCGACGTCCGGCGCCACCGCCTGGCCGTCCTCCAGGCCGATGTTCCAGCCGTGCAGCGGACAGGTCACCCGGCGGCCGTGGACGATGCCTTGCGACAGCGGGCCGTTCTTGTGCGGACACTTGTCGTGCAAGGCGAAGACCTCATCTTCGGCATTGCGAAAGATGGCGATGTCGCCGCCAGTGACACGTTGCACGACGCGCGAACCCAGTTGCGGGATGTCGTCCAGCTTGCAGATCAGTTTCCAGTTGCTCATTTTCTGTCCTCGTATTCGTAAACTCAGGCTTCAAGCTTGATCGGGATGAACTGCTTGATCGGCTGCTCTTCGCGCGAAGTCGCCCACGGATCCTTGGCGTCCTTCAGGGCGGCGAGCAGGCGGCCGAACAGCAGCTTGCGCCCTTCCTCGTCTTCGAGGATCTTGCTCTTGATGTAGTCGAGGCCGACGCGCTCCATGTAGTGGCAGGTACGCTCGAGGTACCAGCCTTCCTCGCGGTAGAGCTGCAGGAAAGCGCCCGAATACTCCATGACTTCCTCGTCCGAGGTCACCTTGCACAGGAACTGCGCGACCTCGGTCTTGATGCCGCCGTTGCCGCCGATATACAACTCGTAGCCGGAATCGACGCCGATTACGCCGACGTCCTTGATGCCGGCCTCGGCACAGTTGCGCGGGCAGCCGGAGACGGCCAGCTTGACCTTGTGCGGTGCATACATGTCGAACAGCATCTTCTCGAGCTTGACGCCCATCGACATCGCCAGCTGCGTGCCAAAGCGGCAGTGCTCGGCGCCGACGCAGGTCTTCACGGTGCGGATCGACTTGCCGTAGGCGTGCCCCGAGACCATGCCGGCGGCGTTGAGATCGGCCCACATCTTCGGCAGGTCTTCCTTCTTTACGCCAAGCAGGTCAATCCGCTGGCCGCCTGTGACCTTGACGGTCGGCACGTTGTACTTTTCGGCGGCGTCGGCGATGGCGCGCAGTTCGGCCGGCGTGGTCAGGCCGCCCCACATGCGCGGGACGACCGAGTAGGTGCCGTCCTTCTGGATATTGGCGTGGGCGCGCTCGTTGATGAAGCGCGACTGCGGATCATCCTTCGCTTCGTGCGGCCAGGTCGAGATCAGGTAATAGTTGATGGCCGGCCGGCATTTTTCGCAACCGTTCGGCGTCGTCCAGCCCAACTCGGCGAAAACGGCTTCCTTGGTCGTCAGGTGCTCGTCGCGAATGGCCTTGCGGACCTTGTCGTGCGAATGTTCGGTACAGCCGCAGACCGGCTTGGTATCGAGCGCGGCCGGGGTATAGGCGCCGCCGATGGTCGAAGCCAGTATCTGCTCGACCAGGCCGGCGCAGGAACCGCAGGAAGAGGCCGCCTTGGTGTGCTTCTTGACCTCGTCGAGGGTGAACAAGCCTTGTTCCTTGATCGCCTTGACGATCGTGCCCTTGGTCACGCCGTTGCAGCCGCAGACCTCGGCGGAATCGGCCATTTCGGCAGCCTTGCTCTTGCCGGCGTGGCCGACGTCGCCGACCAGGGACTGGCCGAAGATCAGCGAGTCGCGCATGTCGTGGATGTCGCGAGCATCCTTGAGCAGCTGGAAGTACCAGGGGCCATCGGCGGTATCACCGTACATGACGCCGCCAACCAGCTTGTTTTCCTTGATCACCAGCTTCTTGTACACGCCGCCGTAGGGATCATTGAGGACGATTTCTTCGGTGCCTTCGCCGCCCATGAACTCGCCGGC
>JAEUOD010000177.1 GCA_016791065.1 Dechloromonas sp.
CATGAGGATCTGGTCGAGAGTGACTTCTGCGCCAACGTCTGCCGGTATCTGTTCTACTTTGAGTTTTTGGCCAGCGGAAACGCGATACTGCTTGCCGCCGGTTTTTATGACCGCATACATGGGTTGGACTCCGAAAATAAATCAAAGGGTGCTACAAAGAACCGCGCATTATACGCAAAAGTGTAGAGAAGTCAAAGCCTTGTCGCGGCGATGTGGTAGACTTTTCGCCTTTACAGAGGAGCATTTCATGGCTGAAATCACCACGGCCTCCGGCCTGATCTACGAAGACACCGTTGTCGGCGAAGGCGCCGAGGCCAAGGCCGGCGATCACGTCGTCGTCCATTACACCGGCTGGCTGACCAATGGCAGCAAGTTCGATTCGAGCAAGGATCGCAACGATCCCTTCGACTTTTCGCTCGGCATGCGCCATGTCATCGCCGGTTGGGACGAAGGTGTCCAGGGCATGAAGATCGGCGGTACGCGCAAGCTGACCATTCCGCCGCAACTCGGCTACGGCGCACGCGGTGCCGGTGGCGTCATTCCGCCCAATGCGACGCTGGTTTTCGAGGTTGAACTGCTCGGTATCCAATGAGCGACTCCGATAACGAGAAACGCGACAAACGGCCGCCCGTCGTGGCGGCCGGCGACGACCCCTGGGCCAAATGGCGCCAGCCGGCGGCACCAGCCGTGCCGGAGTCGTCGCGTACCGAGCGCCCGGCGCCCGTCGTGGCTGATGTTCCCGCAGCTGAGAAGCCGCGTACCCGTCCGTTGGGTACCCTGAGCCCGATCAAGGCGGCTCCGGTCCGGGCGTCCGGCAAGAAGCCCTACGGCAAGCCGGAGAAACCGGAGGCCGGCACCAAGCCGCGTGTTCACCCGCAATCCCGTGGTGGCAAGGCTTCCGACGTCCGGCCGCCGCGCTCGGCGCCGCAGCCTGTTGCGCCCCGTGATCCGGCCGATGTGCCTTCCGGGGTGCGGCTTTCCAAGGTGATGTCGGAGCGCGGGATGTGCTCGCGCCGCGAGGCGGACCTCTGGATCGAGCGCGGTTGGGTCTTCGTCAATGGCGAGCAGATTTCGGAACTGGGCTCGCGAATCGAGCCCGATGCGGAAATTACGATTTCCAAGGAAGCAGTGAAGGATCAGGCGAAGCAGGTCACCATTCTGCTCCACAAGCCGGTCGGCTACGTTTCCGGTCAGCCGGAGCCGGACTGCAAGCCGGCTGTGACCTTGATCACGGCTGAGTCCTGGATGCGCCAGTCGGGCGACCCCGAGTTCAAGCCCTGGATGCTGCGCGGTCTCGCGCCGGCAGGGCGTCTTGACATCGACTCCACCGGCCTGCTGGTCTTTACCCAGGACGGGCGCATCGCCAAGAAACTGATCGGCGACGACAGCCAGGTGGAAAAGGAATACCTGGTGCGGGTCAGTGGCCAGATGATCCCGAATGGCCTGGAGTTGCTGCGCCACGGCCTCGAGCTCGACGGCAAGCCCTTGCGTCAGGCCTGGGTCAAGCAGTTGAACGAGGACCAGTTGCACTTCATCCTCAAGGAAGGCAAGAAGCGCCAGATTCGCCGCATGTGCGAGTTGGTCGGTCTGCGCGTCATTGGCCTGAAGCGCGTGCGTATTGGCAAGGTCCGCCTGGGTGACCTGCCGCTTGGGCAATGGCGCTTCCTGCGCGCTGACGAGGGTTTTTAGGGCTAAATGCCTGTCTCCCAAAAGCAAAAAGCCCGGTCGAAACCGGGCTTTTTGCTATCCGGGGCTGCGATCAGGCCGGCTTGTTGCCGATCATGACTGTTGCTTCGCCTTCGATAACGACCGTATCGCCAACCTTGCTGATGGTGTCGAGGATGACACGCTTCTTGGCGGCAACGACTTCCTTGACGATGACCGTGGTTTTGACGGTGTCGCCCGGGCGGACCGGGGCCTTGAACTTCAGCGTCTGGCCGAGGTAGATCGTGCCGGGGCCGGGCAGGTGGGCGCCGAGGACGGCAGAGATGAAGCTGGCCGACAGCATACCGTGGGCGATGCGGCCGCCGAACGGCGTGCTCTTGCCGAACTCCTCGTCGAGGTGGACGGCATTGGTGTCGGTCGAGACGCCGGCGAAAAGGACGATGTCGGCATCGGTCACGGTCTTGCCCATGGTGTGGGACATACCGACTTGCAGGTCTTCGATGTAATAGGTCATGGCTGTTCCTCGGGGTATGAAATTTGTGGGCTGAACTTTAGCACGTCATTCCGTCCGGAGCGCCTCCACCGGATCGAGTCGGGCAGCATTGCGGGCGGGCAGGACGCCGGCGGCGAGGCCGATGACGATGGCGACGGCTTCGGCGAGCAGGACGAAGCTCAGGGGGGTATGCACTGGCAGGGCGGGCAGGGCGAAGTGGATGGCCTGGGCGAGACCGATGCCGAGCATGAGGCCGAGCAGGCCGCCGAGTGCCGAGAGCGCAACCGCCTCGCCGAGAAAGAGCAGCAGAATGGTTCGGCGCGGCGCGCCGAGCGCGACCAGCAGACCAATTTCGCCGGTGCGCTCGGTAACGGCGATGGTCATGATGGTGACGATGCCGACGCCGCCGACCAGAAGCGAAATGCCCCCTAGTGCGCCGACCGCCATGGTCAGGACGTTGAGGATGTTGGAGAGCGTTTTCAGCATCTCCTCCTGGGTGATGATGGTGAAATCCTCGCGACCGTGACGGGCGATCAGCCGTTCCTTGATGGTTGCCGCGATACGCGCCGAGGGGACGCCTTCCTCGGCGGCGATGTTGATCTCGTCCACGCCTTCGCGGTTGAACAGTTCCTGGGCGCGCACGGCGGGTACGAAGGCCGTGTCGTCGAGATCGATGCCGAGGAACTGGCCTTTCGGCGCCATGACGCCGATCACCCGGAAATGCAGCCCGCCGATGCGCAGGCGCTGGCCGAGCGGATTCTCGCTGCCGAACAACTCGTTCTTGAGCTTGCTGCCGAGGACGACGAAGGCGCGGGCGCTACCCGCGTCATCGGCCGGCAGGAACTGGCCGCTCTGGACGGTCGAGCGGAAAACGAGCGGAAGCTTGTCATTGACGCCATAGACCAGGGTGCGGCGGGTGCGGCCATTGCCTTCGACCTCGGCATTGCCGCGCACATTTGGGGTCACGGCGAGTACGTGCGGCAGGCGCTCGAGGGCGCGGGCATCGTCCAGCGACAATGGACGGGCGCTCGACGGCAGGCCCGAAGGCGACCCGCCGGTCTTGGTCTTGCCCGGCATGGCCGAGATGACATTGGTGCCGAACTGGGTGAATTCGCCGAGCACGAAGCGGTGGATGCCCTCGCCGATCGAGGTGAGCAGGATGACCGCAGCGATACCGACGGCGATGCCGAGCAGGGTCAGGAAGCTGCGCAGGCGTTGCGCCGTGATGGCGCGCAGGGCGAGGTGCAGGGAATCGGCCCAGAGCATGTCAGTGCTTCATCAGCGCCTGCACCGGGTCGAGCCGGGCGGCGCGGCGGGCCGGCATGACGCCGAAGAGCAGGCCGGTGATCAGGGCCGTGCTGAGTGCGGCGATCACCGCCCAGTCGGGCGGATAAGCCGGGAAAACGGGGAAGGTCTGGCGCAGGCCGAAAGCGCCGGCCTGGCCGAGCAGGTAACCGACAAGCGCGCCGACCGTGGACAGCATGGCTGCCTCGGCCAGGAAGGCGAGGCGGATGGTCCGCGCCGGCGCCCCGAGCGCCTTGAGCAGGCCGATTTCGCCGGTGCGCTGGGTGACGGCGACGAGCATGACGTTCATGACCAGGATGCCGGCCACGGCGAGGCTGATCGCGGCGATGCCGGCGACCCCGAGGGTGAGGGCGCCGAGCAGCTTGTCGAAGGTGGCGAGCACGGCGTCCTGGGTAATGACGGTGATGTCCTCCTCCCCGCGGTGGCGCTGCTTGAGAATCTCCATGACCTGTTCCTTGGCCTCGGGGATGGCCGAGCGGCTTTTCGCCTCGACGAGAACGCGGAACAGGGTGTTCGAATTGAACATGGCCTGGGCCAGGGCGACCGGGACGATGACCAGTTCGTCGGTGTTCATGCCGAGCCCCTGGCCGACCGATTTGAGCACTCCGACGACGCGCAGCCGGCGGTCGCCGACGCGGATCAACTGGCCGATGGCCGGGGTGTTGCCGAACATTTCGGTGCGTATCGTGTTGCCAATGACAGCGACGGCAGAGCCGCGGTTCCAGTCCTCTTCGGGCAAGCCCTGGCCTTGTGCCAGTTCGAAGTTGCGGATGGGCAGGAATTCAGCGGTCGAGCCGGCCACCATCACTTCGCGCAGGCGGCCGCCGAAGCTGATTTCCGAGGTGCCGACGGCGAGCGGCGCGGCGCGGCGCACGGCGGGTGCCCGGCGGAGGGCGCCTGCATCGTCGATGGTCAGATCGCGTGGCGTCGTGGTGATGGCGTTGGCCGGATTGAAGCCGCCGGTGCCCGAGCGGCCGGGCAGCACGATGACGAGATTGGTGCCGATCGACGAGAACTGGCCGACGACATAGCGGCGGGCGCCGTCGCCGAGCGCGGTGAGGATGACGACGGCGGCGACGCCGATCGACATGGCGATTACCGAGAGCGTCGTGCGCATCGGGTAGCCCGCAGCTGCGTCGCGGGCGAAGCGCAGGGTGTCAGCGAGGCGCATTGTGTGGCGTGGCGCTGTCGTGCTTCAGCCGGCCATCCTCCATCACCAGTTGCCGCCGGGCGCGGGCGCCCATGCCCTGGTCGTGGGTGACGACGACCAGTGTGACGCCGCTGGCGTTGAGGGCTTCGAGCAGGTTGACCACCTCTTCGCCGGTGTGGCGATCGAGGTTGCCGGTCGGCTCATCGGCCAGGATCAGGGCCGGCTGCATGATGGTGGCGCGGGCGATCGCGACGCGCTGGCGCTGGCCGCCGGACAATTGGTCGGGGCGGTGGTCGGCGCGTTTGTCCAGTCCGAAATTGACCAACGCGCGGGCGACCCGGGCGTTACGCTCCTTTTGGGGAATGCCGGCCAGGGTCATCGGCAGGGCGATGTTTTCGGCGGCGGTGAGGCGCGGCACGAGATGGAAGCTCTGGAAGACGAAACCGATGCGTTGGCTGCGGACCCGGGCCTGCTCGTCCGGCGACAGGGTGGTGATATCGCGCCCTTCGAGCCGGTAGGTGCCGGCATTGGGGCGGTCGAGCAGGCCGAGCAGGTTGAGCAGCGTCGATTTGCCCGAGCCGGACGGCCCCATCACGGCAACGTACTCGCCGGCCTCGATGCGCAGATCGAGTGCGGTGAGCGCATGTACGGATGCATCACCCAGCTGGAAAGTGCGCTCGATGCCTTGCAGTTCGATCAGGGCCATCGGCTTAGGGGGCGTTGGGCGTCACTTTGGCGCCGGCCTTGACGCCATCCTTGTCGAGCGAGGTGACGATGCGATCACCGGCCGCCAACCCGTCAAGGACTTCGGTGAATTCCCAGTTGGCCAGCCCGGCCCTGATCCGGCGCTCCTCGAGCTTGCCGCTGTCCGGGTCATAACGCAGCACCCGGCCGCCTTCCTGGATCGCGGCGGTGGGAATGCGCAGCGTGTTGTCACGGCCGTCGAGGATGATCTCGACATCGGCGCTGTAGCCGACGAGCAGTTTGCCCGCTGCCTCGGGTTGATCGAAGTCGACCTCGATATCGACCGTACGGGCCTGTTTCTCGACCGCCGAGACATAAGGCGCGACACGCCGGACCTTGCCCGGCAGGGTTTTGCCCGGCAGGGCATCGAGCGTGATGCGGACGCTTTGGCCGGCGACGATTTTCGGTGCATCGACCTCGTCCATCGGTGCCTTGACGTAGAGACAGGAATCGTCGATCAGGTCGATGGCCGGTGGCGTTGGGACGCCGGGGGGTGATGGGGTCGAGTATTCGCCAAGCTCGCCGACGATCTTGGCCACCGTGCCATCGAAGGGGGCGTAGAGCGCGACACGCCCCTGCTCGACGCGCGTTGCCTTCAGCTTGGCTTCGGCCTGGGCGACATCGGCCTTGGCGGTATTGCAATTGGCCCGTCGGACATCGGCCTCGGTGCGGGCGGCTTCCTCGCGGCTGGTCGAGACGAAACCCTTGCTGCGAAGGTCGCTTTGCCGCTGCGCTTCCTTTTCGGCGTTAACGGCGGCGATGCAGGCCTCGTCGACGCGCTTCGCCGCCAACGCCACCTGGGCTTGCGAAAGGGCGGCCTGGGCCTGCTGATCGTCGTTCCAGAGTTTCAACAGCAACTGTCCCTTCTTGACCTTGTCGCCTTCCTTGACGCCAAGGTATTCGATGCGGCCGCCGATGATGGTGGAGAGCTTGGTGCGCTGGCAGGCCTCAACCGTGCCGGCCCGCGTGTTGGCAAGGGTGGCCTCGACCTTGCCGGTGGCGACTTCCTTGAGAGCGACCGGAATCGGCTTGGGGCGGGTCAGCCAGAACAGGGCAAAACCGATGGCGATGAGGGCGGTGACGATGAGGGCGATACGACGCATGGATTTTTCCTAACGGAAGCCGGGCAGCCACCCGGATTGCTGGTGCCCCCAGACCGGTTCCAGCGCACCCTGATAGAGCGCTTCGATGACCGGCGGTTCGGGCCAGGGTTCGTTCATGAAGGTGAGACCGATTTCCTCGACGGTACGGCCCGACCAGTAGTGCTCGGCGACTTCGTCGAGGGCGCTCAGGGAGAGGCTGTGCGGCAGGCGCAGGTAGTCGAGCCAGCTTGCGTCATGGAAGGAGCAGATGTACGCACCCTTGGTCCGGGCGCAGGCCAGGTTCTTGCCGAAGACGCGCTGCGGATGCTTGTGGCGGAAGGTCATCGCGTCGGTACGCGTGGCGAACAGCAGCAGCGCGTGCAGGCGGCTGGGGAAATGGTTGTAGCGACGCTGCCGGAAATATTCGAGATGGTATTCGGCGAAGTAGTTCTGCACCGAAATGAGCTGGTCACCAGGCGTCGGTTCTCCGCCTTCCGGTGCCGCCAGCGTGGCGCCGAAAGGACTGCCCTTGAGGATGTCCCAGCCGGGCAGTTCGCTGCCCGGCTCCAGCCAGCAGAACAGCTCCAGCGTCGCGGTGTCCTTGATCAGGTTGTCCATGGATCATTGGGGAAAGAACGCATCCCGCTATTCTGAACGATTGCCGGTGCTTGTCCAAGGCACGGGCCAAAAGATAAATTCCAGCCGACGAAACAGTGTGTTTGGCATATGATCTGAACATTGTTTCAATGTTTTCGAAATGATCGCTATTGCGCGCCTTGAGGCTGTGGCATAGGCGAGTCGGCCTTTTCGGGACTAATGTGAATCTGCATCGGGCATTTCTCGTCGTGTCGTTTGCATTGACCGCCATGCTCATCCTGATTGGCGGTGTAACCTTTGCCGCGCTCTCGTCCTTCAACGAGGCGAGCGCAGCGGCACGGCACCGCCAGGACTCTCTGGCCTTGATGAGCGAAGTGCATCATGAGGTCGGTCTGCTCGGTCGTCTGGTCAGTTCCTATGTCAGTACGGCCAATCCGCGCTTCCTGATTTATTACTATGACATACTGGCGATTCGCGAAGGCGCCAAGCCGCGCCCGGAGGGCCTGCCGGCCACCTATTGGGAGCAGGTGATCGCCGGGAGCAGGGACTATGTTCCGGTCACCCAGGGGCAGGTTCTGCCCTTCGTCGAACGCACCAGCCGTCTCGGTTTTGATGCCGGGGAGCAGGCGGTGGTCCGCAAAATCTACCGAATCACCGAGCAGATGAAGGAGGTCGAGCAGATCGCCTTTGCTGCGACTCAGGGGCTCTACGACCCGGCGTCCGGGGAATTCGTGTCGGAAGCCGAGCCGCAGCGTGAGTTCGCCAATCGCCTGCTGCATGAGCCACATTACCTGCGCCTGCGTGCCGATCTGGCGGTGGCGGTTCAGGAGTTATCCCTGCTGGTGGACCAGCGGACAGCGAAGAATCTTGATCTGGCATCCGAGCGCCTGCGCGACTGGATTTTCTCCGCCTTGGTCCTGCTTGTCGGTGCTGGCATTGTGTTGCTGGTCAGCTACCAATACCTGCAGCGCCATCTGCTGGTTCCGCTGACGCGTCTGCATGATGCGGCCACCGCGTTGGCCGGCAAGAACTTCGCCCAGCGCGTCGGAAATATCCATGGCGTCGAGGAAGTGCAAGCCCTGGCCACGACCTTCGATGGCATGGCTGCGGCGATCGAAGCCGACCTCACTCAGCGCGAAGAAGCGCAGCAGGCGCTGCGCGAGGCGCGTGCCAAGGCGGTGGTGGCGACCGAAGCCAAGTCGATTTTCCTGGCCAACATGAGTCACGAGATTCGCACACCGATGAATGCCATCCTCGGGATGGCCTACCTGGCCATGAAATCCGGCCTGGCTCCGCGCCAGCAAGAGTACGTCTCGAAAATCCACGCTGCAGCACGTTCGCTGCTCGGGATACTCAATGACATCCTGGACTTCTCCAAGATCGAGGCCGGCAAGGTCTCGCTCGAAAGAACGCCCTTCGAACTTGAGCCCGTCATCCAGAACGCCTTGTTCATGGTTCAGCAGCGTGCCGAAAGCAAACGCCTCGAATTGATCCTCGATTACCGACTGAACATCGATTTTCCCGCGCTGATCGGCGATCCGTTACGCCTCGGCCAGATTCTGATCAACCTGCTGAGCAATGCGGTGAAATTTACCGACACCGGCCATGTGCGCTTGAGCATCAGTGAGCTTGCCAGCGATGCTGCGTCCTCGAAATTGCTGTTCAGTGTCGAGGATACCGGCATCGGCATGAGTACGGACGAGCTGAGCCGATTGTTCCAGGAGTTCACCCAGGCGGACGGCTCGACCACCCGGAAATATGGCGGCACAGGCCTCGGCTTGAGTATTTCCAAGCGCCTGGTCGAGGCCATGGGCGGCGAGGTCGGGGTGGAGAGCGTGCCAGGACGCGGCAGTATCTTTCATTTTTCGATTCAATTGCCAACAGCGCCGGGTGCCGGCACTGCTGTTTCGGGACCTGTCTGTGCCGGGCAGCGGGTGCTGGTCGTCGATGACTACGCAGCCAGTTGCGCCAGTGTGGCCGGCATGCTGAGCCGGCTGGGCGGGGCGCAGGTCGATCAGGCGGCGAGCGGGGAGGCGGCACTCGCGCAGTTGCGGGCAGCGACTGGGCGGGGGGAACCCTACGATATTCTGATCCTCGACTGGGACATGCCCGGATTGGCCGGCGCGGCGCTGCTCGATGCGATTTTTGCCAGCGGTCTGCAATTGCCGCTCCGGACGGTGATCGTTTCGGCTGCAGACGCAGCATTGTTGCGTGCCGATGTGAAGTATCAGGGGATCAGCGAATTCCTGCAGAAGCCGCCGTTGCCCGGCATGCTCCGTCGCATCTGCCAGGCCGATGTCAGGCCTCGCCATGAGCCGGCCGTGAGCAAGCCTGCGCGCTCGAACCTGTTGGGGGGCATGCGGATTCTCCTGGTCGAGGACAATGAACTGAATCAGCAGGTGGCAGTGGAAATACTGCGCGACTGGGGCGCAAGTGTCGATATCGCGGCCAACGGCAGGGCTGCACTCAGCTTGCTGTTCGCCCGGGAGCCGGATCACTATGCGGTGGTCTTGATGGATCTGGAAATGCCGGTCATGGACGGACGGGAGGCGGTACGCCAACTGCGTGCCGATCAGCGCTATGCGGCGCTGCCGGTGATCGCGATGACCGCACATGCGCTGGAGAGTGTTTCGCAACTGGGGGGAAATCATGGCATCAACGGCTTCATAACCAAGCCTTTCGAGCCGGATCACCTGCTTGCGCTGCTCAGCCCTTATCGTCTCGGCGCCAAGTGTAGCGAGCCGGTGACACCACCCGCTTTGCCGCCCAGCCAGCAAAGCGAGGCCGAGCGTGCTTTCGCGCAATTCGTCGGAAGGGTGGAAGGAATCGATGCCGGCTTGCTGTTTAGCCGTTTCGACGGACGGGGGGCGTTTCTGGCCCGGGCGTTGCACAGCTTTTCCGAACAAGCCCAGACCTTTCCTGCCCGGCTGCGGGAAGCGCTGCGCAGTGGCGATCGGGATGCCGCTAGGCGTCTGGTGCATTCCTTCAAGGGCTTGTCCGGCACCTTTGCCATGACACAATTACAGCGGGAGGCCACGGTGCTCGAGCAAGCCATTGCCGACGACGAGGAGGGCGCAGTGGAGCGCTTGGCCGAGTTGGAGTCGCGCTTGCAAAACCTCCTGGCGCAGTTGGCGACGCTTCCGGAGTCACTTTCGCCGACGCCGGTCGCGCCATCGCCGCCGGCACACGAACTGGCGACGCTCGTCGAGCGTCTGCAGCGTTACCTGCGCGAGGGCGATGGCGAGGCCGAAGAGTTGTGGCGGGCCAACAAGACGCATCTGGCTCAGTTGTTTTCTCCATTGCAGATGGCCGCGATCGATCGCGCCATCGGCGAGTGGAATGCCGAGGAGGCGCTGGCCGCGATGGCTGGCGCTGGGGCTCGAGAGGAGCGGACATGACGATCGATACACGTTCCACGGTGCTGGTGATTGATGACACACCGGCCAATTTGAGCTTGCTCAACCAGTTGCTGCGCCCACATTACCGCGTCAAGCTGGCGAGCAACGGTGCCCGCGGCCTGGAGCTGGCCGCCGGCAGCGTGCCGGACCTGATCCTGCTCGATATCATGATGCCGGACATGGATGGCTACGAGGTATGCCGACGGCTGAAAGCGTTGCCGGCGACCCAGCGTGTGCCGATCATTTTCCTAACCGCAAAGATGGATGCCGCTGACGAGGAACTCGGCTTCGAGGTGGGGGCGGTCGATTTCATCCACAAGCCGATCGCGCCGGCCATCGTCCTTGCCCGGGTCCGTACCCATTTGCAGATCAAGTCCTGGCAGGACTTTCTCGAGGACAAGAGTGCCTGGTTGCAGGCCGAGGTTGCGCGCCGCGTCGATGAGGTGCTTCATCTGCAAGAGGCCTCGATTCGGGTGATGGTCTCGCTTGCCGAATTCCGCGACGAATGCACCGGCAACCACATCCGGCGTACGCAGACCTACGTCCGCCTTCTGGCAGAACATATCAGTCGCCAGGAGCGCGACCGTGCCTTCCTCAGTCCAGAGCATATCGACCAGATTGCCAAGGCTGCGCCGTTGCACGATATCGGCAAGATCGCCATTCCCGACCATATCCTCCTCAAGCCGGGGAAACATACACCTGAAGAGTTTGAAATCATGAAGACCCACGCCGTCAAGGGCGAGGGGATGCTGGCGCAGACGCGCCACGAACTCGGTGAGGACAACATGATGCTGCTTTTCGCCAGCCAGATCGCTCGCAATCACCACGAACGCTGGGACGGCAGCGGCTATCCCGATGGTCTGGCCGGCGAGGCTATCCCTTTGGCGGCACGGCTCATGGCCGTGGCGGATGTCTATGATGCCCTGCGCTCGGTACGCCCTTACAAAAAGGCCTTTTCCCACGACGAGGCCGTTGGATTGCTGGTCGAGCAGCGCGGCCGGCATTTCGATCCGGCGCTGATCGATGCATTTCTGGTACTTCAGGAAGAGTTTTCGCGAGTTGCCACCCTGTTGGCCGACGATATGCCGGTCGCCAGGGTTTAGAATGTCGGCCACCATGAGAAACGGATATTTATTCCTGCTGGCGCTTTGTCAGACC
>JAEUOD010000029.1 GCA_016791065.1 Dechloromonas sp.
TCAGCGGCGAAATCGCCATGGCCACCCGCACCGAGGTTCGCCGGCGCTTTCCCTTCCCCGAGCATGTCGGGCGCTACTGCATGCCCAGCCTGGTCTGGAACCGCATCGCTGCCCACTATTTGACGCGCTACCTGAACCAGCCGATCCAGTACAAGGAATACCAGCAGCAGGGCATCACCCTGAGCGGCGTGCATCGCAAGCTGGCGCTCTCGCCCGAGGCCTTCCGCATCCGCAACCGGGAACTGCTCGAACTGCCCTTCGACCTGCCCGCCAAGGTCCGTGCCCGGGCCATGCGCATGTACATCCGCGCCTCCTTCCATGCCGGCCATTCACTCGGCGCACAGTGGCGGGAGTGTCGCGCCAAGGGCCTGTGGCTCGCCCAATTGCTCAAGGGCCGGCGCGACTACCGCAAGGACCTGAGTCTGCTGGCGCAACGGAAATGAAGCCCATGCGCATCGCCATCGTCAACCAGCATCCGACCGACATGCTCGGCGGCAGCGAAATCCAGTGCGACATCATTGCCCGCACGCTGACCGAATTCGGCCATGCGGTGGATTACATCGCGGTCAACGGCCGCCAAGGGTCCGATTACGGCCTTTCGTACAAGGTCCGTGCCGTGCCGCGCCAAGCCGATGCGATCGCCGACCAGGTCATCGCGGCCCGGCCGGACATCCTCTACTGGCGCTTCAACAAGCATTGCTTCGCTCGTGCCGCCCAACGCATCCGCCAGGCCGGCATACCCATCGTCTTCTCCGTCTCCCACGTCCGCGACGTCACCCGCTTCTACTGGCAGCCGGAAGCCTGGCGCAACGGCGGCCTGCGCAGCGCGCGCAGGGCGCTCAAGGAAAGCTGGCGGCTGTACCGCGAACATCGCGGCTTCGACCACGTCGATGCCCTGGTCAGCAACAACCCGGACAATCTCGGCGCCTCGCCGATTCCGCTCAAGGCCTTCATCCCGAACTCGATGGTCACGGCCGGCCAGCCCTTCGACTGGCCGCGCCCCTTCTGCCTCTGGGTAGCCAACATCAAGGATCGCAAGCAACCGGAAAAGTATCTCGAACTCGCTGCCGCCCTGCCCGATCTCGGTGTCGATTTCCTCATGGTCGGCCAGTTGCAGAGCAAATCCTACGGGCCGCTGCTCGCCAAGGGACCGGCAAACTTTCACTATCTTGGCGAAAAGAGCCTGGAAGAGGTCAATGGCATGCTGGCGCAATGCCGCTTTCTCGTACACACTTGTCATCCGGAAGGCTTCAGTAACAATTTCATCCAGGCTTGGCTGCAGGGTAGAACGGTCGTCAGCCTGGCCTTCGATCCGGGTGGCCTGCTCGTCGGCGAAAGCCTCGGGCTATATGCCAATAGCAGTATGGAAACATTCGTCGCGCAAACTCGGCAGCTCATCGATGAGCCGGAACTTGCCCAGCGCATGGGCGAGGAGGCTCGTCGTTACGCGGAAGCCCATTTTTCGCCGGCCACCAATGTCCGGCAACTAGAAGCGCTGTTCCGGCAAGTATTAACCTCACAAGAAGAACAATGATGACGACTTCGAATTCATGGTGGCGCCGCGACGTCTTCTGGAACCAGGCACTCGCCATGCTGGTTTCCCTGTACGTCCTGGGCCTCTTCATTCCCGATTTCCCGAAGCTGGAAAATGGCGCCCTCTACGGGGCCGTGGTGATCTGCCTGTTCGGCGGCCGCTGGAAAGCCGGCCTGCAGAGTCTGCTCCATCCGCTCTTTCTGCTTCTCCTCGCCTTCCTGGGCTGGCTGCTGCTGACTTCAGTCATCTCGGACGAACCGACCATCGCCCTGCATGATTACCGGCGGGCCTTCAAGGATTATTTCCTGATTTTCCTGCCACTCATGTTCGTTCTCGCAGATGCCAGCGGTCGCCAGTTGATGGGGCGCCTGCTCGCCTACGCCGGGCTAGTCATCGTGCTGCTCAACACCGCGCAATACGTCCAGGAATGGTGGACCGATTCGGCTGCCCTGATGGACATCAAAGCCCACCGCGGCTGGGGCCATCCGCTGGTGCTCTTCCTGCCCTTCGCCCTGATGCAGATGCGCCTCTCCGAGAGGCGCGCATTCTGGGCCTGGCTGGCGCTCGCCCTGGTCGAGGGCGCGATGATCATCGCCACCGGTGCACGCGGCGCCTGGCTCGCGATGTTCGCCGTACTCGCCGTCTGGGCGATTGCCGGATTCACGCGCAAGCAGTTCGTCGCAGTCGGCGTCAGCACGCTCGCCCTGGTACTGGTAGCCTACTTCGCCCTGCCGGCCTTCCTGCTGCGCGACCGCGTCGAGCAGGGCTTCGATACCTCCCTGCGGACCACGGGAACCTGGGGCCCCGCGATCGAAATGATGGATGAGCGCCCGCTGCTCGGCTACGGTTTCGGCAAGGAGGCTTTCAGCCGCGAATTCAACCGCCGCGCCCCGGAACGCGATTCCTGGCCCATCAAGAAATCGAAGGGGCCACACAGCATCTACCTCGAAGCCGGCTTTGCCGGGGGCTATCCGGCCTTGGTCGCGATCACCCTGCTGTTCGGGGCCATTCTGTTCTACGGCTATCGCGCTATCCGCCATATCCGCATTACGGATAGCCGCCTGCTGGCGCTCGCGGCGACCAGTTCCTTCATCGGCTTCTACATCACGCGCGGCGCCCTCGAAACCGTGCGCTGGAGCCCGTTGATCATCCTGATCGGGATCATCATCCACCTCTCCAGCCGACCGGCAGCCGCCCGATAACGGCCGGAAACCGACCTGCTCAGGCAGCCTGGCGGCCGAGGACGGCCAGGATTTCCTGCACGCAACGCTCGACCACCTCGTCGAGCACCGCCGAGCGCGAATTATCGACCTCCTGCCAGCGGATGCCACGCGCCCGCAGCGCGGCGCAGGCCTCCGGTTCGCAACGCCGGATCTTGCGGCGCTCCGTACTGGCCACCGGGGCTACCGGCGCCAACGGCCCGGCCTGAAGCAGCGTATCGAGCTCTGCCTCGCTGAACGGGGGATTGCAGAACTGCTTGCCGAATTGCTCCATCGTCCGGCGCAGCTCCTCGGCCGGCAGTTCGGCGAGGATGGCCAGCGATTCCCGGGCCTTGGCGAAACGCAGCTCGCCCTCGAAACGCCGGTGCTTGGTCTTGTTGCGCCAGATGCGGCGCAATTCCACGGTCGGCGCGTCGGCTACGATATGCAGCACGGCATCCGGCAACAGCGAGCGCGGCACCAGTTGCACGTGTGTAGACAGCAAGGGCACGCGCAGGATGCCCTGGTCGATCAAGGCCACTTCGATGCCACGCCGGGAAAACTGCCGGCTCAGCCCAATCGCTGAAAATATCCGCATCCATGAGGAAAACTGCGCCGTCCGGATGGCCGGTGCCGTGGCGCGGCGCGCCGCCAGCAGGCTCGCCGGATGCGAGGCGATCCACGACCAGCGCCGGGCCCGCGTCCACTGCCGGCTGGCGCGCGGACCGTGCTCGGGCAGGGCGGCGACCTTGTCGGCGCCCAGAATCTCGCGCAAACGCTCGGCCACCAGCGGTGCCAGCGTTGACTTGCCGACGCCGCCTGCGCCAGCCAGTTCGATTACCTTCATTGGGTCCTGCCCTTCTTGCCTCGGGGCGCCGATTGTTGTCCCTGCTGAAAGCCCCGTCAAGCCTGGGGCGAGAGCGCGCGATAGAGGGCGAGCAGGCGCAGCGACATTTCCGGCAAGGTCAGCGCCTCCACTGCGGCGCGTGCAGCCAGCCGGGGACGCGATTCGCCGGCCAGGGCGGCGAGATCGTCGAGGCGATCGGCCAACTCCGGCACATCGACGGCATCGACCACCCAGCCGTTCTGCCCCGGGTGCACCCATTCCTGCGCGCCGCAAGTGGTCGAGGTGACGATCGGCAAGCCGCAGGCCATCGCCTCGAGCGCCGCGTTCGGACACGGATCGTAATGGGTCGGCAGGACGAAGCCGTCGGCTGCGCCATACCAGGGGCGCACATCCTGCAGGGGGCCGGTGAAGATCACCCGGTTCTCCAGGCCGAGGCTTTTCGCCAGCGCCCTCATCGCCTTGAGCTTGCGGTCGGCGCCGACGATGGCGAGGCGCGTCTCGGCCCGTGTCATCCGTGCCATCGCCTGCAGCAGTTGCGGCACGCCCTTGCGCTCGAAACCGCTGCCGACGAAGAGCAGCAGCGGCACGTTCTCCGAAATGCCGCTCGCCGCCCGGGTCGCTGCCCGGAATTCGGCCGCCAGGCCGGGATGGAAAACCGCGGGATCGACCCCGTTGTAGATGACGTGCAGCTTGCTGCGATCCACGCCGTAGTAGGTGGCAACCTCGTCGGCCACCATGAAGGAATTGCAGATCACCGCCTGCAGCGCCGGATGCTCGAACATCGCCTTCTCTGCCCCGAGCACGTAGCGGTGATAGGGCGAGAGACGCTGCGCAAGGCGTTGCAGCGGGCCGATGATGCAGCTGCGGTGGGCCAGCCAGGCCGCATGCACACCGTCGCCGGCGCGGAAGATCATGCAGCCGGGAATCCGCTCGTGCGACTGGGTGATGTCGAAGCCACCGCCGCCCAGGATGCCTTGTGCCGCGCGGGCGAAACTGCGGTCGCGCGCCGCGCGGCCGCCCAGCCAGCGCGAATAGGGCGGATCGCAGGTGATTTGCCGGAAACCTTCGGCCGGCGCGCCTTCCCAGTTGCGGGTGACGAGCGTGACTTCGGCGCCCTGGCCGACCAGCGCCGACAAGGCGCGCTCGACGAAACGCTCGGCCCCGCCATAGGGGTTGTAGCGCTGACGGATGATGGCGACTTTCATGGCCGGCATTTTACCGGGGGAGCTCGATGCGCGTATGCGAGCCGTAGGGGAAGCTCAGGCGCGTCCACTGCGCCGGTGGCAGGGCCTGGAGATGCGCCAGCAGGACGCGGATCACGCCGGCATGGGTAACGATGACCGCCTCCGGCACCGCCAGTTCATCGAGGAAGGCCAGCACGCGACGCTGCAAGGCCAGCGGCGACTCGCCGCCGGGCGGCGCGTAGCCGGCGACGTCGGCCGCCCAGGCATCGAGCTCGGCGCGCGGAATATCGTCCCAGGGGCGGCCCTCCCAGGCACCGAAATCCATTTCGGCCAGGCGCGCATCCAGCTGCGTCCCGGTATCCAAAGAGAGCGCCAGTTCGGCACAGCGGCGAAGCGGGCTGCTCCACACCGGCAGCCCGGGCGGCAACAGCGGCCGCAACTTCGCCGCAAGCAGCTCGGGCGCCTCGGCGGTGACATCGAGCCGGCCATAGCAGATGCCGGGGTCGATCAAGGGCTTGGGGTGACGAATCAGGTGCAGGATCATGCGAAATGCGCTGAAGTGGGGCGTATGGAGCACCGACAAGGAGAGCGGGGAGCCGCTTGCACGGGCTGTATCCCTTGCTGGATGCCGCGACGCACCATTTTGGCATGCAAGCTGCTTCGTTGCATGCCTAATACACTGCCAGAACCGTCATGTCAGCGACCCACACTGATCCCGCCTCCCCCAAGGAAGATCTCGTCGAGCACGAGCAACTGCTCATTCGCGAGAGCATCCGCCTGCTCAGCCGCGGCCTGGAGCCGGAAAAGGCGATCCGCGAGATGCTCCACCTGCTCTCCGAACTGCTCGGCCTCAACCGCGGCCGCGTCGTGCTGCGCGACGGAGACGCACTCGCCATCCGCGTCGCCTACGGCCTGACCCGGGCGGAAGTCGAACGCGGCCGCTATGCGCCGGGCGAAGGCATCACCGGTCGCGTCATGCTCAGCGGCGAAACCCTGATCGTCCAGGACATCGACGACGAGCCGGGCTACCTCGCCCGCGCCGTCGAGCGCCGGACCCTGCCCGAAGGCACGGTGTCCTTCATCGCCCTGCCGATCATCGTCGACCGGGTGATCTTCGGCGTCCTCGGCGTGCATCGCCTGCGCTCCCGGCAGCGCCCGCTCGGCGCCGACCTGCAGATCCTGCACACCATCGCCGAACTGATGGGACAGATCTTCAAGATCAACCAGCTGATCGAAAAGCGCACCGCCCTGCTCAAGGCCGAGAACAGCTCGCTCAAGGCCGCCCTGCAGCAACGCAGCCAGGCCAAGCCGAACTGGGGCATCATCGGCGAATCGCCACAACTAGTTTCGGCGCTCGACCAGCTCGAACAGGTCGCCACCACCGAAGCCACGGTGCTGCTGCTCGGCGAGTCGGGTACCGGCAAGGAGCTGTTCGCGCGTGCCCTGCACCTGCAGAGCGCCCGCCGCGACCAGCCCTTCGTCAAGGTCAATTGCGCCGCCATCCCGGAAACCCTGTTCGAGGCCGAACTCTTCGGCCACGAAAAAGGCGCCTTCACCAACGCCCACCAGCAGCGCATCGGCCGCTTCGAGCAGGCCAACGGCGGCACCCTCTTCCTCGACGAAATCGGCGACCTGCCGCTCCCGGTCCAGGTCAAGCTGCTGCGTGTCCTGCAGGAGCGCGTCATCGAGCGTCTCGGCGGGCGCGGCGAGATTCCGGTCGACGTCCGCATCGTCGCCGCCACCCACCAGGACATCATGAGCCTGGTCCGCCTCGGGCAGTTCCGGCTCGACCTCTACTACCGGCTCAACGTCATTCCGATCCGCCTGCCGGCGCTGCGCGAGCGGCCGGGCGACATCAAGCTGCTCGTCCGCCACTTCGTCTCGCAACTCAACCAGCGCCACCAGCGCAACATCCTGATCACCCCGCCGGCCCTTTCCAGCCTCGTCTCCTACCCGTGGCCGGGCAACATCCGCCAGCTCTACAACGTGCTCGAACGCATCATCCTGCTCTCGCGCAGTGACGAGATCGACGAGGCGACAGCCGACTACGCCCTGATCACCGAGGCCCAGGGGCAACCGCTCGAAGCCCTGCCGGCGCCCACCCCGAGCGCCCGTCCCGAAAGCACCGGAGAAACGGCGGCGCCCTCGGCCATTCGCGGCTACCAGCCGGTCAGCGGCGACGACCGGGCGCAGATCCTCGCCGCCCTCGTCCAGCACGGCAGCAACAAGTCGCGCACGGCCAAAGCACTCAACCTGACCCTGCGCCAGTTGAACTACCGTATCGAGGTACTCGGCATCGCCGTGCCGCCCAAGCCAAAGAACAATGTGTAAACAATTTGTGTACACATTGAATTGTGCACATTTTCAGCGAACAGGCTAAAACACTGATTTAACAGCAATACATCACCTGGCACACGGCTTGCCATGGAAGAGACAAAGCCAATCCAGCGGGCCCTGCCCCGCGTGTCCAGGAGAAATGCCATGTCCTCTTCCGCCCTCGCCGTACAGGCTGCCGACCAGCTTGTCCGCGATTACTCCCTGTCCCTGTGCGCCACCGAGGAAAGCCTCGCCGCCGTGCGCGAGGTCATCGCCAGCCAGCTCAAACCCAAGGTGCTCGATGTCGACCTCAAAGCCGAATACCCCGAAGCCTTTCTCCGCGCCCTAGGCCTGGCCGGCGGCTTCAACGGCGCGGTGGCGCCCGAGTTCGGCGGCAACGGCCTCGGCCTCAAGCACGTCATCCAGGTCATGGAAGAGGTCTCCAAGGAATGCCTGTCGAGCGGCTTCCTGGTCTGGTGCCAGACCGCCTGCGCCCGCTACATCCAGCTTTCCGACAACGACTGGGTGAAAAAGACCTACCTGCCGCGCATCGCGTCCGGCGAACTGCTCGCCGGCACCGGCCTCTCCAACACCATCAAGTCCTGCGACGCCATCGAGGACTACCGCCTCGCAGCCCGCCGCGTCGACGGCGGCTACGTCATCAACGGCGTCCTGCCCTGGGTTTCCAACCTCGGCGCCGACCACGTCTTCACCACCGGCTGCCCGGTGCGTGGCGAGGACAGCTGTAGCGACGGCCTGCTCTTCGTCCTCGTCGATTGCAACCAGCCCGGCTTCAAGCTCGTCGATTGCGCCCACTTCATCGGCCTCGACGGCACGCGGACCCTGGCCTGCCAGTTCAAGGAGGCCTTCATCCCGGACAACATGGTGCTCGCTCACCCGAGCGAATCGGCGGCTTACATCAAGCGCATCAAGCCCGGCATGATCCTCGCCCAGATGGGCATGGGCCTCGGCCTGATCGATGCCTGCGCTGGCCTGATGGCGCAATCCAACCGCACGCTCTCGCACGTCAACCAGTACCTCGACGACCAGTTCGAGGACATCGACGGGGCGCTCCAGGAAGGCCGCGCCGCCAGCTATGCGCTGGCCGAGCAACTGGAAGACGAGCCGGACGCCGACCTCACGCTCGACATCCTCAAGCTGCGCCTGGCTGGCGGCGAACTGTCGGTACGCGCCGCCCATGCCGCCATGCTGCACCAGGGCGCCAAGGGCTACCTGGTACGCAACGCCGCCCAGCGCCGCCTGCGCGAGGCCTATTTCATCGCCATCGTCACCCCGGCCACCAAACACCTGCGCCGCGAAATCGCCCGCATCGAAGCCGGCCACGCCTGCGACGCCTGACTCGACCATCCATCTTCTGAGAGAACGACCATGTCCGAAGTTGCCCAAACCACCCAGTGGATCTGCAAGGTCTGCAACTGGGTTTACGACGAAGCCACCGGCGACCCCGAGCACGGCCTCGCCCCCGGCACCGCCTTTGCCGACATCCCCGACGACTGGTACTGCCCCGAATGCGGCGTCACCAAGGCCGATTTCGAGCCGCTGGAATTCTGAAAGGAGCACACCCCGCACCAGTTTTGTGCGTAACCACTGGGCAAGCCAGAGCCGTCGCCATAAACGGCCGAGAAAACAGTGGATTACGAGATGCCGGCAGACAGGAACGATTGCTGCATTGCACCAGAGAATCTTGAAACCCCAAGGAGTCCATCATGTCACTGAATAACCCCTTCGACCCGAACAGCACGCTCCACACCTGCAGTTGCGGCCAGCACGCCTCGCAGGCCGAGCACGACCTCGCCGAGGTCGATGCCCTGAACCAGCGCGTCATCCAGTCGACGGTGATGCGCGCCCTCTTCCCGCAGGATGCCGAGCGCCGCAATTTTCTGCGCACGGTCGGCGCTTCGACCGCCTGGGCGGCGATTTCGTCGCTGATTCCCTTTGGCGCCCTCGAAGCCATGGCCCAAGAAAAGGGCAGCCCGGAGAAGAAGGACCTCAAGGTCGGCTTCATTCCCATCACCTGCGCCAGCCCACTGATCATGGCCGACCCGCTGGGCTTCTACAAGAAGGAAGGCCTCAACGTCACGATGATGAAGACGGCCGGCTGGGCGCTGATCCGCGACAAGGTGATCAACAAGGAATACGACGCCTCGCACATGCTGGCCCCGATGCCGCTCGCCATCTCGATGGGC
>JAEUOD010000037.1 GCA_016791065.1 Dechloromonas sp.
GAACGGCAGGGCGATCAGCGCGAGAAAAACCTGAACAATTCTTTTGTTGTTACGGACTGCGTCGAACATGAGGAGAAAAATCCTTCAAAGTCGTTCAAAAAGGCAGGGCAGCCCCCGCCAAAAAGGGTGAATCATACCGTATTTGCATCGCCCACATTTCGCTGCCCTCAGCTTCCGGCAATGATGGCACCCAGCCGGCGCACCGCGTCCTCGATCTCCGGCGTATGAGGATTGCCGCAATTGAGGCGTAGGCAGTTGCGATACATGCCACTGGCCGAGAACAGCTCACCCGGCACATAAGCCAGCCCCTGGGCGATGGCCTTTTCGTAGATCGCAGTCGTATCGAACTCTTCGGGCAACTCGATCCACAGCACGTAGCCGCCCTGCGGTTGCGACATCCGCGTCGCCGCCGGAAAGTAGCGGCTGACCGTCTCGCCCATGCAGGCAACCTGTCGCTCGTAGCTCCGGCGCAGGCTGCGCAGATGCCGGTCGAAGGCGCTCGACGCGAGATATTCGGCGAGTACGTTCTGCGTCACCGGATTGGTCCCGCCGCTGGTGATGGTCTTCTGCAGGGCGATCGCCGAGCGATAGCGCCCTGCAGCGACGAAGCCGATGCGCAGCGACGGCGACAGGCTCTTCGAGAAGGACGAACACAGCATGACGTTGCCCGTCGTATCGAACGCCTTGATCGGCCACGGGCGCTGCGCCCCAAAATGGAGATCGCCGTAGATGTCGTCCTCGATCACCGGCACCCCGCGCGCCGCCGTCAGGGCCGCCAGTCGGCGCTTGTTCTCGTCCGGCATCATGCTACCCAGCGGATTGCTCGCATTGGGCACCAGCATGCAGGCCGCCACCTTGCCGTTGCGCGTCGCCAGATCGAGCGCCTCGACCGACATCCCGTGGCGCGGGTCGGTCGGGATTTCCAGCGCCTTCAGGCCCAGCGTTTCGAGCAGTTGCAACATCAGGTAATAACCCGGCGACTCGACGGCCACGGTATCGCCCGGCTGGGTCACGGCGCGCAGGCAAAGGCCGAGCGCCTCGGTGCAGGAGTTGGTGACAACGATTTCCTCGCTGGCGAGCGGCCCGCCCCAGGCCAGCGAACGACGGACCAACTGGCGGACCAGCGCCGGCTCGTCCATGTTGATATGGCTGCCCCCCTCGAGCAATTTCGGATGGCGTCGTGCCACACCCGCATAGAGGCGCTGCAGGGCTGCGACCGGCAGCAGGGAGGGGGCCGGCAAGGCCGCCGCCAGCGGGGCGACGAGCGGCTTGCAGCCGGCCTGCAGGACACGCACCAGACGCTGGGTGACATCTACCGGCACGGCAGTTTCCGGCGTTATCCGCTGAGCCGGCTCGGCACGCTGCTGACCAAGACGACGGACAAAATAACCCGATTGCGGCCGAGCTTCGACCAGCCCCCGGTCCTCCAATTGGCGCAAGGCCTGGACAACGGTCGACACCGAGAGGCGCCGCTCCTGCGAAAGACGGCGGACCGAAGGCAGGCGGTCGCCGTGGCGCAAGGCGCCGCTCGCCATCATTCCTTCCAGTTCGCCGGCCAGTTTTTCGTAGCGCAGCAATGTGTCAGACATGGTTCACCAATACAGTTGTCAGTAACAAAGACCAATACAGTTTTAACAAAACCAAACTGTACTCATGGCAATTTTATTTCACTGGAACTGTATCAGCTTTTCCCTGAAGCCTACACTGCCGTCATACCAAACCAGGAGACTGCCATGGAATTCGATCTGCACGCCGGAGAACTCGTTCTTGCCGAAAACCAGCCACTGGCCGCCCGGGAAGCCCGTGGCGCACTGATCGTCTGTACCCGCGGACAGGTCTGGATCACCATTGAAGGTGAAGCCGGCGACCTCTTTCTCCACACTGGCCAGTCACACCGCATCGTCAGCAACGGCCTGGCGCTGTTCGAGGCGGTCGGGCACGGCGCGATCCGCGTCGAGGCGCCGCCGCGGGGCAGTCGCTGGTTGCGTGCCCTGCTCCCCGGAAAATCACCGGCGGCCAGCATCATCGGCCAGACGCTGAGTCCCGCCTGAGGGCGCACTGCCCGATATTGCCGCAGAGGGCGTAGCATAAGCGCTTTACTTTGCCAGCTACGCCTGCCATGCCGGATCTCGTTTATCACGTGTTCGACCCCAGGATAACCTTCCTGGTCGGCGACCTGACCGAACAATCCGTAGACGCCATCGTCAACACAGCCAACAGCAGCCTGCTGGGCGGCGGTGGCGTAGACGGTGCCATCCATCACCGTGGTGGGCCTGCCATTCTCGAAGCCTGCCGCGAAATCCGCCGCACACGCTGGCCGGATGGCCTGCCGGTCGGGGAAGTCGTGGTCACCACCGCCGGCAGGCTACCTGCCCGCCACATCATCCATACCGTCGGCCCGATCTACGGCGAACATGGGGGCGCCGAAAGCGCGCTGCTCGCTGCCTGCTATCGCAACGCCCTGCTGCTGGCCGAAAGAATGGACCTGAGCAGTATCGCTTTCCCGGCGATTTCGACTGGTGTTTATGGCTACCCGCCGGAAAGCGCAGCCTCTGTCGTCATGCAGGCCTTGCATGAAACGCTGGCAAAGTCGCAACGGATTCGCGAGGTACGACTGGTCTTCTTCAATCGCTCGGCCATGGAAACTTTTCTCACCTACGGGAAAATCCGAGCCTGACCGCAAGCCGCGCTCTGCGGCATAATTCACCTGCGGGCAGCAAGAACACGAATGTAGTCCCGCCGTTTCAATCGACATCCGGAGATTCAGCACATGATGCGTATCGACATCGACGCCGCCATACGTCTGCACAACCACTGGCGACGCCAATTCATCAATGCCTTCGCCGGCGGCGACTATGCCGATATGCCCCTCTCGGAACATTGCGGCTGCACCTTGGCCAAGGCCCTGCAGGAAGCCCATGGCGCCGGCACGACTGGCGCCGATTTCCGGAAACTGGTCTCCATCCACAACCGTTTTCACGCCCTGGCTGGCGATATCGTCGACCTTAGCAATAACGGCCAGGGCGATGCTGCCGACCTCCTGCTGCCCGAACTCAACGAGGCATCGCATCAACTCGTCGTCGAACTCGACAAGCTCAGGGAATACCGGGAAAGCTGATTCGCCATCACCTTTGTGGCAAACAATGGCGCGGCCCACATCCGCGCCATTTTCATTTTTGGAAGCCATTTGCAGGCATTCGTGAAATATGACGTTGTTTCAAGGTGTAAATCGGCTCAACTTACGCACTAGCGGGGACGTTAATAGTGTCAAGAAAGCATTTCCCGCTACAGACCGTAAAGGAGCGCCATCATGTCCCACTTCAGCCAGAGCAACCTCAACACCCTCGAGGTTTCCGCCCGGAGCGCGGCGGCTTATCTGGATGCCTGTGACAACGGTGCGAAATACACCCGCCTCGACCCCGGCTACTACCAAGCCTGCGCCAAGTTGCTGCTGGCCATCTTCTCGGTCGTCGATGCTGCACACGCTTTTCCCGGCCTGGTCGAGGAGTCGGCGGCCGCGCGCGACATCGTCAAGACCATCGAAATGGGCAGACGAATCCAGCTTAGCCGGATCGCCTATTTCCCGGAGATGACGGTCGTCATCAACCGCGCCTCGGCCTGAGGCTTGCCATACAGACGGTCGGAAGCTAACTTTGTGGGCTGTTCCAATCACCCAGCCCACAAATGAGCCTGCAATCTGTACGCGAATTTTTCGCCGCCCGCCAACTCGACATTCCGATCATCGAACTCGACGTCAGCACCGCGACAGTCGCCCTCGCCGCCGAAGCGCATGGCGTCGAGCCCGGCCGCATCGCCAAGACACTGGCTTTCCGGATCAACGGCGACCAGGCCATGCTGCTCGTCGCACGTGGCGATGCACGCATCGACAACCGCAAGTTCAAGGACGCTTTCGGCAAGGGCAAGATGCTGCCGGCCGAAGATGTCGTCGCGTTGACCGGGCACCCGGTCGGCGGTGTCTGCCCTTTCGGCCTTGCCGAGCCGCTGCCGGTCTATCTCGACCAGTCGCTGCAGGCCTTCCACGAAGTACTGCCAGCCGCTGGCGCCACGCATTCCGCAGTGCGTATCAGCCCGGCGCGACTAGCCGAAATCACCTTCGGCCGTTGGGTGGATGTCTGCCAACCGGCCGAATACTAAAACGCAAGATAAAAAAGCCGGTTCGCGAAGAACCGGTCTTTTTCTGCCGAAACCCAGACTCGCTCAGAATTCCCCCTTGACGATCGGAAAGCCCAAGGCATCCCAGTCCAGCATGCCGCCACGGTAGTAGTAAATCTTCTCGGCCGGGAAACCATCGCGCACCATGGCCGTCATTGCCGTCGGGCTCTGCGGGCAGACCGGGCCGTTGCAGAAAGCATAGACCTTCTTCGCCTTGCTGCAATCCCACTTGCCAGCAGCCTTGGAACATCCCAGTTCGTCCATGCGCGCGGCCACCTCGGTGTAAGGAATGTGGTACGAGTTGGGGATGGTGCCTTTCAGGCGGTCCTCCGGCTCACGCATATCGACGATCAGCGCGTCCTTGTCGTTCATGGCATGCAGCATTTCGATTTCAGTCACGGGATGCACGCCCGGTACCGGGATCAGGGGCTGCAGCCAGCCCTTGTTCTTGGCGCAAGGGGTCATGGTGCGGGTAATCTCGAAAGGACCGCTCTTGGTCTGGACTACGAATTTGGTGTCGGTACCGATGATGCGCAGCAACTCCTTCTCCTGCGCAGATGCCGACACGGACAATGCCCCCAAGGCAAGTGCGGCGATGATCATCTTCATGGTTTTGTCTCCTGACTTTAGTAATAAATGGCTCCCGGAGCGCGAATCTACACTATATAAGTGATTGCGTATATCGTAATTTTCTACTTTTTATGGCAATAAAAAAGCGGCCGAAGCCGCTTTTTCCCGAATGTCATTGCGATGCTCAGCCCACCCAGCGTCTTGCATTGCGGAACATGCGCATCCACGGCGAATCCTCGCCCCAGTTTTCCGGATGCCAGGACATCTGCACGCTGCGGAAGACGCGTTCCGGGTGCGGCATCATGATCGTGAACCGGCCGTCGGCGGTAGTCACCGCAGTCAGGCCACCCGGCGAACCGTTCGGGTTGTATGGATAGACCTCGGTCGGCTCGCCCTTGTTGTCGACGTAGCGTACGGCTGCCAGGCACTTGGCCTGGTCGTCGGCGTTGTCGAATACCGCCCTGCCCTCGCCGTGCGAGACGACAATCGGTACCTGCGAGCCTTCCATGCCGGCGAAGAAGATCGACGGCGAGTCGAGAACCTCGGTCATCACGAAACGCGCCTCGAACTGCTCGACCTTGTTGCGACGGAAAGCCGGCCAGTGTTCGGCACCGGGGATAATCGACTTCAACGCGCTCATCATCTGGCAGCCATTGCAGACGCCGAGCGCGAAGGTATCCGGGCGGTTGAAGAAGGCAGCGAACTCGTCGCGGCAAACTTCGTGCATCAGGATGGTCTTGGCCCAGCCCTGGCCGGCACCAAGCACGTCGCCGTAGGAGAAGCCGCCGCAGGCGACCAGGCCCTTGAAGTCCTTGAGGCTGAC
>JAEUOD010000045.1 GCA_016791065.1 Dechloromonas sp.
CCACAGTTCGAGCGGATAGGCCGGCCCACCGGACGGCAGAGCAAACCGGCTCAGTACCGCAAATTCGTAGAGATGCAGCATGGCGGCGGCCAGACCGACGGCAAGGCCGTTCAGGATCAGGCCGCGCCAGGGCTGCGGCAGCTCGAGCGCCGGTACGCCTTCGAACATCACGAGCAGGATGAAATAGCCGAAATTCACGGTGACGCAGATGCGCACCATGAACAGCACCATATCCATGCCCGCCCCGACGAAAGCGGTCCACAAGCCGCCAGCCACGGCAAACACCAGCCCCAGCGCAACGAGGCCGAACAGCGGCTGCTTGCCCAGCGCAGGCACCTTGCCGGCCAACACCGCCACCGGCCAGAAATCGAGCAACACCAGCCCGAGCACCGGCACCAGCATAGCGATGGCGAAGACCAGCGGCACCCAGGCTATGAACAGCCCATGCGGGTCGAGTTCGGCCCGGTAGAACGGTGCCCCGCCCAGGAAGCCGAAATCGAACAGCCAGTGGAACAGCCCGTAGGCCAACGCATAGGCGGCGACCAGCAAGGCCGCGCCCATCAGGCCGGGATGCCGGATCGCCTGTGCGAAAGGCCAGCATTGCAGCGGCACGACCAGCACCAGCATGATGGCTACGGAAAAGATCAGGAACATGATCAGGAAAGGCGTCGGCTCGGCCATGCCGCCGCCGACCGTTTGCCACGCCACATAGGCCACGCCGCAACCGACCAGCAGATTGAGCGCGGTGAAGGTCAGGCCGCGCGCCGGCTGCGGCAGATTGGCCAAGGCCTTGGGATAGTTGGCCTGCCAGACCAGGCTGACGACGATCTGCGCCGGCACCATGGCGACCAGGATGACGACGATCTGCGCCGGCACCATGGCGACCAGGATGACGGTACCCCAGCCGGTCAGCCATTCCGGGCTAACGAGCAGGCAGACAAAAAGCGAGGCGAACACCGCCCCCGCCGTGGCGATGACGCCACGGCGCAAGGATTGCAAATGGTTCATGGAGATTCCTGTTAGCGGACCGATCCGATCTGAACGGCTTCGAGTTGCTTGAGCAGCCGGACGCGCATACCAGGGATGTCCTGCGGCACGGTGGCGCGGTAGGTCTTTACGTCGTCGGCCGTATAAGGCTTGAAGCCAGCCGGGATACTGGCGCGCCCGATGTTGGTCATGACCCAATTGAGCAGTTCAGCCGTTTCCCCATCACTGAGTGGGGTGTTCAGCGTACCCGGCACCTGCGACAGGTAGGCCCGGCCCTCCGGCACGCGCAGGAAATGTCCGACCTCGTCACGCATGCTGGGGATGCCATTTTCCGGCGAACCAGTGCCGTCCAACTGGTGGCAACCCATGCAGTGCAGCCGGTAGTTCTTCTTGGCGGCATCCGCCACGGCCCCGCCAGCGAGCAGGCCCGACAAGCCGACCAGCAGCAGGCCGTAGCGGATCATGGGGGCGACGGTCATGGTCTGCTCCTTACTGGGACGCAGCCCGCCAGCCGCGCAGTTCCTTGGCAGTCGGTTTTTTGGCGCGCACCGCAGCCAGTTCATCAGCTTCGATGGGCTTGAAGCCCGCGGGCAGTTCGGCCGCGTTGAAGGTGTTCAGCACGTGGTTGAGGACGGCAGCCAGTTCGCCGTCCGACAACTGTTGCCAGGAGGGCATGAGGCCCTCGTAGATCACGCCCTTCGATTCCATCTTGCCGGCCAGCCCGCTGATAACGATACCGGGCAGATATTTGCGCCCTTCCGCGACGGCCATGCGCTTGCCCAGCGTGCCGGCCAGCGGCGGCGCCAGGCCGAGTGCCCCGGCGCCATCCGGCTGGTGGCAGGCAGCGCAATGGGTATCGTAGACTGCCTTGCCGTCCTGGGCGCTGGCGATAGCGGCTGGCAGCGCCCAGGCCAGGGCGAAAACCAAATGCCTCATGACTGCCCCTCTTCCAGACCTACAACGATCGATACCGTGCAGTGATAGTGGCTGCTCTGGTTGGCCATGCACCAGTTGATATCGTTATGTACGCCCATGCGGTAGCCCGGCCGTTCGCGGATGTTGGTGTTACAGAAGCAGCGCCCGCAGGCCGTCTTGCCGCAGCAATCGTTGTAGCTGATCAGGTAGTCGCGGCCGTCCGCCGGGTTGTGGCAGGTGCCAACCCAGGACACGGCCGATGGCGTCGAGCCCGGCGGGCAGGTCGTCATCGTGCCGCCGCAGCAGGAGCACAGGAAGCCGTCGACGCTGCAGTAACGCCAGTAATCGCAATCGGTGTCGGTTGGTTCGGCCTTTTTCTTGGCTGCGCCATGGCCACCGGCGGCGTGGGCATTGGTGCGATCGAAGGGCAGCACGGGCAGCGCGAAGGCACCGGCCACCAGCAGCTTGCTGACGCCGGCCAGGAAACCGCGCCGCGAGGCGTTTTGGGCCACGGTGCGCGTGCGGCGCTCGGTGAAACCATCCAGTAATTTGAGGAAATCCATGGCTCAGGCCTTCTCTGCGTTGGCTTCAATCGCCAGCAACTGGCGGTCGATGTGTTCCTGCACCGAGGCAATGCCGCTTTCATAGGCGGTCATCAGGCTTTCCACCTGCTCGCGGGAATTGACCAGCCCCTTGGCACGGACGAAACCCTTGGCATCGAGCAGCACGCAATACGGTAGTTTGGAAATCTTGTAGGTCATGCCCAGCGGCTGCGACAGCACGTAGGGGAAGTCGGCGAGGGCGTATTTGTCGCGGAAGCTGGCGTGTTCCGGGCGGTCGCCGTCCGAGGCCAGAACGACGTTGAGCCAGCGTCCTTCGCGCTCCTGAACGGAACGGATGATCGGCAGCAGCTTCTTGCACACCGGGCAGGTTGGCGACAGGAAGAAGAGCAGTGTGCTCTTGGCCGAGGCGGTGCCGATGGTCAGGCCCTGGCCTTCCCAGGTGGTGACCTCGACCGGCTGCGCCAATTCGCCAACCTTGGGGCCATGGTCCATCATCAGCGCCCCCATCGGCGCGACGCGCTCGTAGAGGATGCCAATCTGGCGCGAGAGGGCGAGGACGCAGACGCCGAGCGCGACGACAACGATCCAGAGGACGATTACGGAGAGGACGAGTGGATCCATCATGATTGCAGCTCCTTCAAAAGCGGTTGATTGGCGAGCAGTTGGTTGATGCAGGCGTAGAGGGCCAGAGCGGCCAGGATGGCGCCCGCCACACTGAAATAATCGAGGGCACCGAGAGTGCGCGGCACTTCATCGGCAGCAGCCAGGGCAATGGCCGCCGACAGGAAGACGTTGCGCACGACCAGCCCCCAGGAAATGCGCTGGCCGCCGGTGCCGCAGCCACATTCGAGTCGCCCCATGCCGCGCAGCAGGTTGAGTGCGACAGCGCCGGTGACCACGGCCATGACGCCCAGACCGAGCACAAGGCCCAGCAGGCGGGTGGTTTCGAAGATCAGCCCGATGCCGGCCAGCAGTTCGACCACCGGCAGCGCGCGGGCGACCAGCGCCGAGCCGGTACTGCCGAGCAGGCCGTAGTTCTCGACGGCGTAGCGGAAGAGTTCGAGATCGCGCAATTTGGCCAGCGCGCCAGTGATCAGGATGATGCCCATCGCAGCCGCAGCGGCATGGACAATCACCGGGTCGAAAAGCAGATTGGTCGGCCCCATGTCAGCGCACCTCCATGAACAGCGAGGTTTCGCCGATACCGGCCACCGTGTTCAGCTTCGGGTAGCCCTTGGCGATCTTGCGGGCGACGATCTCGCCCTTCTCGACATTCAGCGAGTAGAGCAGCGGATCCGCCCCCTGGCTGGCGACCAGCGAGATGGCGCCGTTCGATGGAATGCGCGCCACGCGCTTCTGGCTGCTTACGTCGTAGGCCCAGATTTCCTTGGACGGGTTCTTGTGCGAGCCCTCCTCGCCCTTGTCGTGCATGTTGACGAACAAGGTGCCACTGGCGCGGTGCAGGGTCGTCACCTGCATGCCGCCTGGCCGCCAGGCCTGCTTGCGGTCGCCTGCGTCGAGCAAGGACCACGGCGCGGCAAACGACGGCTTGTCGCCGGAGAGGCCGACCTTGTAAACGTTGCCGTAGTAGGAAACGAAGTAGCGGTCTTCGCCGAGCATCTCGGGATGGACGTAGATGGGGTCCTTGTCCGGATCGAAGAAACGGGGGCTGCGCTCGCGGCTCTTGGCTTGACCGGCTTCATCCAGCGTCACGGTAAGCAACGTGCCATCGCCGCAAATGGTGGAGAAGCGGTGCCCCTGCCCCCAGGACTGGATCGACCAGCAGCCCGGGGTCGGGATTTCGGCGACGAATTTCCTGGCCTGCAGATCGACCACCGTAACCGAGGTCGCCGGCGTGGCGTTCTGCACGTACAGGAAACGCCCGTCACTGCTCGGCACCAGCATGCTGCGATACGACGCGGCCTGCGCCTTCTTGGCCGGAATGTCGATCTCGCCCTTGAGTTCGAGCGTTTCGCCATCGTGAATCTCGACGACATCACTACGCTGACCGCGATACAAGCGCGGGTAATAAGTCGTCGCGACGTAGATGGATTTTCCATCCGGTGAAACAGTGGTCAGCGCACCGTATCCGCTGACGACCTGGCCGAGAAAGCGCCCGGCTTTGCCGTCAACGACATGAATGCGCCCATCGACCATGTGGTTGAAGACGAAATCGGTCACATAGAGCCGATTGCCGTCCGGCGGCGCCAGCCGCTCAAGCCCGATTTCCTCTTCCGGCAGGGGTGCCGGCTTGCCTGGCCCGGCCACTGCCAGTGACGTTGCCATACAAAGTGGCAGCGCCAGCAGCCATCGCCGCTTCTTGATTTTTTCCATTATCTGACCTCGTTCGACTCGTTAGGGAGTGTGAGATCAGTATCGGGCGAGCCCCTTTCCGGGCTGTATCAAGAATCGGAAAAAGTGAATCGCCTCAGGAAACGTGGAGGCAAGGCGTCTGCGACGGCAGCTCGCCAAACAGTTTGCGGTAGTCCTGGGCCAGTTGTGACAGGTGCCAGAACCCCCAGCGGGCGGCGACATCGCCGATCGACTCGCGCTGCGGCTCGCGCAGTTTGAGCGCGCGGCGGAAGGCATTGAGGCGAATGGCCTTGAGGTAATGCTGCGGTGAGATGCCAAAGACTTCCTGCGTGGCATTTTGCAAGGTGCGGCGGGTAACGCCGATTTCTTCGCAAATATCCGTAATGCTCAAGGCGGATTCCGGCGATGCATCGAGCAGAGCGCGGAACCGGCGGACGATGCGTTCGCGATTCGGGCACACGGCATGCACTTCCGGCGAGCGCGATACCCGCAGGACATCGACCAGCACGCCGTAGAACTCTTCTTCCAACTGGCGCAGGTTGCTCGGAATCATCAGATGATCGGCGGCAACCTGACCACATTCATACACGCGACGCAGGAATTCCGTCAGCTGGCGCGTGTTGGACGGACCGATGGTCTTGCTGGAACGGCGCAACTCAACCTCCAGTTCACGCTGGTCAAAACTCGGATCGTCGAAATTGGCCGCCAGGTGGCGCGGGGAAAACACAGCCGCAATCAGGTCGAAGGATTCCGGCGTACGGATCTCGAATTCGGTTCCCGGCTCGAGAATGGCAGCTGTATGCGTCGCCATCAGTTCGCCACAATGAAAACCGCTATCACCCATCGTCATCAGCGTACCAATGGCGAACACACCGTCCGGCGTGCATCCCTTCTGCAGCAGGACACGGTTGCTCGTCTCGCGGATCAAGGTGAAGGAGGGGAAAGCCATCTCCTGCAGCGAGCCGCTGAAACAGCCGCCAGACAATTGATCGTAACGCTGCTCCCAGTTTTGGTAGATCAGCCCACCAGCCTGGGCATCGACGTCGACATTTTGCAGAACACGTGAAACGACGCGGCCATGATCGATGACGGATTCAAAAAGCTGGTTCATCTCGGTTCTCCAAAGGGGCAGATCATCGCCACAATTCATTCGTTAATATATTAGCGTAAAGTCCACCATAGTCAACGCATTCACTAAAACGTAAATTTCTGACCGCTAGCTGACGAACACTTATTGGGTCACTACGCAACCTCCGTGCCGGCTCATCGAACCAGCCAAAAGCCCTCAACAACACTATGATTATTAAGGCTTATTAATCAGACGACCGAAATGTGCCGCCAAAGCCAATTGCCCCAAGCGCCACCACGGAGCGGCATCGCCCCATTTCGGTTCGCACCGCCGCGCCTGAGGCGCAAAACGGCGACCTTGCCAAGCAACAAATATTCATTGCGGCTCGCCGGTTGAGGCTGTGATGAAATCGGCATAGGGGGCAGCCATTATAGGCTGCGCCCCTGCCACACCACCCGGCATGCGGGTCCGCACCGGGCGGTTCGAGAAGTTGAGGTCATGAGAGACGAGGCACCCTGAGTCGATCAAAGTAGGCGATGGTCAGTATC
>JAEUOD010000060.1 GCA_016791065.1 Dechloromonas sp.
CGCCCAGTACGAGAAGTGGTCGCTGCCGATCGCCGTCGTCATGGCCGTGCCCTTCGCCCTGATGGGCGCGCTGACCGCGATCTGGCTGCGCGGCATGCCGAACGACATCTATTTCCAGATTGGTCTCGTCGTGCTGATCGGCCTCGCCTCGAAGAACGCCATCCTGATCGTCGAGTTCGCCGCCCAGAAGTACGCCGAGGGGCTGAGTGCCGCCGATGCGGCAATCGAAGCCGCCCGCCTGCGTCTGCGCCCGATCATCATGACCTCGCTCGCCTTCGTGCTCGGCGTCTTCCCGCTGGTCAAGGCGACCGGCGCCGGCGCCGCCGCCCGCCAGTCGATGGGCACCGGCGTTTTCGGCGGCATGCTTGCCGCCACCTTCATCGCCACGATTTTCGTGCCGCTGTTCTTCAAGTGGCTCGAACGCGGCAAGCAGATCGACCCCAGCCACCTCGACACCACCGAGGAGGAGTCCGCATGATCTCCCGCTTCAAAATCACCCTGGCGCCCCTGGTCGCCGCCCTCGCCCTCTCCGGCTGCGCCGTCGGCCCTGACTACCTGCGCCCGAGCGTCCTGCTGCCCTCCGTATTCGGCGAAGCAACACCGGTCGCGCAGAGCCAAGCCATCGACAACCGCTGGTGGACCTTGTTCGAGGACGCCACGCTCAACGATCTCGTCGAGCAGGCCCTGAAGAACAACGCCGACCTGCGCACCGCCATCGCTCGCGTCGAGCAGGCCGATGCGGTCGCCCGCGAAGCGGGAGCCGGCTTCTTCCCGGAAATCGACGCCGAGGCTGGCGGCAGCAACAGGAAGCTGAGTACCAAGACGGCGACCTGGAACGCCAATTCGCCGGAAATCTCGCGCAGCCGCAGTGCGGCGCTGACTGCTTCCTACGAACTCGACGTCTGGGGCCGCGTCCGCCGCGCCAACGAGGCGGCCCGGGCCGGCTTGCTGGCCAGCCGTTATTCGCGGGATTCGATCAGGCTCAGCATCGCCGGCCTGGTCAGCAGCAACTACCTGGCTCTGCGTGCCGTCGACGCCCAACTGGCGATCGCCACCGACTCGCTGAAAAGCCGCGAGGAAAGCCTGCAACTGGTCAAGTCCCGGCTCGATGCCGGCTTCGTCTCGCCGCTCGACCTCTTCGAGGCGACCGGCGCGGTGGCCTCGATGCAGGCCCAAACCGCCGACCTGCGTCGGCAACGCGCCCTGCTCGAAAACCAGCTCGCCCTACTCACCGCCAATCCCGAACTGCGCATCGCCGCCGGCGACCTGCGCCAGTTGCCGCTGCCACCGGTGCCGCCGGCCGGTCTGCCGGCCACTCTGATCGAGTCGCGGCCGGATGTCCGCGAAGCCGAACAACGCCTGATCGCGGCCAACGCCAACATCGGCGTCGCCAAGGCCGGCTACTATCCGCGCTTCACGCTGACCGGCAGCCTGGGCAGCGAGAGCAAGACGCTCAGCGACCTTTTCGGCGCCGGTGCCAACACCTGGTCGCTTGGCCTCGGCCTGCTCATGCCCGTTCTCGACTTCGGCCGCACCACGGCCCGCGTCGACCAGGCCAAGGCGCTCAACGAGCAGTCGCTGATCGCCTGGCAGAACGCGCTGCAAGTGGCCTACAAGGAGGTCCGCGACGCACTGGTGAGCCTGCGCGAAAATGCCGAGGCGGAGACGGCACGCAACACGCTGGTCGAAAACACCCAGAAGGCACTTGATATCGCCAATCGGCGCTATGCGGCCGGCTACTCGGGCTACCTCGACGTCCTGATCGCCCAACGCGCCCATAACGAAGCGATGCAGAACCTGATCTCAACGCGCCAGGCCCGCCTGACGGCAGTGGTCGATCTCTTCAAGGCGCTCGGCGGCGGCTGGCAGGACACGAGCCGCAGCGAAGGCTAGCTTTGCTTTAAACTTGGCGCTTTGGCGGAGACAGGCGAAGAAACATCTCGCCCGTCTCCGCGTTCGACCATTTGGCAAATCGCATGGACCTCAATAGCCTGATCGAGCTGCTCGGCGAAAAGACCAGCATCAGCCTGACCGGCCTGATCATCGGTCTGCTTTTCGGCATTTTTGCCCAGCGCTCGCGCTTCTGCCTGCGCTCGGCGGTCGTCGAGTTCTGGAACCGCCAGGGCACGGCCAAACTTGCGGTCTGGCTGTTCGCCTTCTCGGCCGCGGTAACAGTCACCCAACTCTGCATCACCTTCGGCTGGCTCGACGTTTCGCAGGCCCGTCAGCTTTCCGCCACCGGCAGCCTCTCCGGCGCACTGATCGGCGGCCTGCTTTTCGGCATCGGCATGATCCTGGCGCGCGGCTGTTCCAGCCGCATGCTCGTCCTCGCCGCCAACGGTAACCTGCGCGCCTTGCTCAGCGGCCTGATCTTCGCCGTCGTCGCCCAGGCCTCGTTGAGCGGCGTCCTCTCGCCGCTACGCACCTGGCTCTCCGGCCTGTGGACCATCGATGGCGGCACGCGCGACCTGCTTGCCACCTTCCACCTCGGCCATATCGGCGGCGTCGTCTTCGGTCTGGTCTGGTTGGCCGCGGCCATTCACTTTTCCCGACGCGCCCGTTTGAGCTGGCGTGAACGCCTCGGCGGCATCGGCGTCGGTCTCTGCATCGCACTCGCCTGGCTGCTCACCTACCGGATCGGCAGCCAGTCCTTCGAGATCATTCCGGTGCAGAGCCTGAGTTTCACGGGCCCCTCGGCCGATGTCCTGATGCTCTTCCTGTCGCCGCCGGGACAGCCCTGGGACTTCAACATCGGCCTGGTTCCGGGCGTTTTCCTCGGCTCCTTCATCGCCGCCCTCTGGGCGCGCGAACTCAAGCTGGAAGGCTTCAAGGACGGCCACAGCATGCGCCGCTACATCGCCGGCGCTGCCTGCATGGGCTTCGGCGGCATGCTGGCCGGGGGCTGTGCGGTTGGGGCCGGCGTCTCCGGCGCCTCGGTCTTTGCCCTGACCGCCTGGATCGCCCTGATCGGCATGTGGGCCGGCGCCGGCCTGGCCGACCGCCTGATCGACCAGCCGCAACAGCCACCCGAACGCGAAAAAAATGCGCTGGGAGAGCAAGCCATCCAGCCGTAAGCACGCATGTTACATATCGGCACAAAAGGCTGTCATCCCGGACAAGCCGCGAATCGTTAAGCGCTCATCACCATTCGAATCCAACGAGAGCCAATCATGATCCGCAACCAGAACGCCGAATCCACCCGATTCATCGAATCGCTCAAAGGCGCCGGTGTCGCCATCAGCAACGAACGAGAAGTGATTGAACGCCTTGAAGAAGCACGTGAATGGCACTTCGCCTTCACCACCCTCGTCAAGCAGGGGCAACGCATCGGCATCAGCTTCCTTGCCAATCCGGGCCTCAAATCAGTGGAGTTACAGCGCCTGTTTGCGCAGTACCATTTTGCCGATCAGGCGGAAGCAACATTTGAAGCCAGCCTGCTTCACTGAACAGCCTGGCGAGCCCGGCGGTGGCCAGGCTGTTCATGCATATCGATTAATGCAACAAAAAAAATCGAAGACCATTGTCAACCAATCGCGCTTTGCTGCGTTTTAGTACATTGTTCGTAGGTCGTAGGTATAAAAGTGCGTAATTTCCTGATTTTCTTTTTGATTTCCCTGATCGCGGTGGGTGCGCGTGCAGGAGAGTCGGTGGTCGCCGACTTCCGGTCGGAAGAAGCTCCGGTGCAGCCCGCCTACGTCGAAGCCCAGGTTTCCGTAGTTCCCGTGCCGATGCCGGCCACGGTGATCGAAATTGCCCGCTATTCGCCCAAGGGCACTGGCATCGGACAAGCCAAGCGAGCCAAGGCGGTGAAGGTGGCGCGGGCGAAGTCGATACTTTCCCGTTCTGCGCGCGAACAGATCGCACTGGCCACGAAGAGCAGCACCAAGACGGAATCCCGCATTCTGGCCAACGTCTCGGATCAGGAAGGGGCTGAGACCGGCATCGACGAACTGGACCTGCACCGGTCCTTCAGCCAACCCAAAGTCGCCAAAACGCCCGATCTGGCGGACGAAGCCGACGATGATGGCGCCGACCTTCCCGATCACATCAAACTTCGGCTGTTGATGGCGCGCGCCAAGGCTGTCGATGCACACATCCTGAACCAGGCCGGCAAAACGCCAGCCCAGGGCGACGAGGAACTCTCCGAGACGGTGCAACTCCGTCTGTACCTGGCAAGAGCCAAGGCGCTGAAAGTACACAGCGAAAAGTACGGAAACGCCTGACTCACCTTTACTACGGCCAATCAGGCGCTTCTCGCCGGCACACGTAGTTAGCCTTTATCCCATTAACCCAACGCCAGCGCGATCAGGGAACGAGTCTGCCGGACTACGGGCGTCAGTGACGCCCGACGAATGGCGATAGGGGATAAGGTTCACCGCGGAAAATACATCCGCGCCTTGTCAAGTTTGTAGGTCCAGGGCAGGCCGGCATTCTTCCAGCCATTGACGACGCGTTGCGCCGACTTGGCCCCTTCCTTCGCGGTATCCCCCTCGAATCCCTCGGCAATCCCATACACCTTGGCGTAACCAGCCGCCTGCAGGCGATCCTGGGCCTTCGAACTACGATCGCCGGAACGACAGATCAGGATGATGGTGGCGTCCTTGCCGAGGCCCATTTCCTTGAGCCGACGCTCAAGCTCCGGCACAAAATCCTGATTCGGTTCGAGTTTGTACATGAAGCGCTTGTCGTCCCACTCGGTCATCAGTTCGGGATGCTCGACGTAGGGCACAAGGGCATCGGCATCGCTCGGCCAGCCAACGTACATGGCCTCGGCGCGGGTACGGACATCGAAGAAGGCGACCCCCTTGGGATTGGCCTTCTTCATGTCGTAAGCCTGCTGCGGCGTCAGATAAAGACCGAGCTTGGATTTCTTGATCTCGGGCAGCTTGTCCCAGTCCGTACTGCCCGGCGCCCAGTCGGCAGCAAAGGCGAAAGACGATGCGGCGAGCAGGCCGGCGGCCAGCCAGTGTTTGAACGCTATGGTTTTCATCATGCCATCCCCGGGTTGTTGGCCGCGCCCTTGAGCGTCGGCAGGTTGAGATTGACCGGCTTAACCGTCTTGATGTCGCGCAGGTACTCGGCAACGACTTCCCAGATCGGCGCACCGGCGTTCTTGCCTTCTTCCGAAACCGGCGCCCAGCCGGCCACCTTGTAGGTCTTGGCGGGGTCGATCGGCTTGCCCTTGAGCATCATGTTCTGAATGCGGCCGCCCATCTTGGCTGTCGGATCGCAGGTCCATTGCAGGCCACCGACGCGCACCATGTCGCCGCCCTGCTGGTAATACGGATCCGGATTGAACAGGTTGTCGCAAACGTCTTCGAGCACCGTCTTGATCATCTCGCCGCTCATGTTGGTCACCGTTGTCCAAGGATAGGTGATCGCCGTCTGGTCGAGTACGTGTTCCATCAGGATGGGCTGGCCGGGCAGCAGCGAAGTTCCCCAGCGGAAGCCGGGCGAGAAGGCAATCTCTGCGTCCTTGACCTTCATCAGCGCATCGAGGATGACCTGGTCGAACGTGCCGTTGAAGTTGCCGCGGCGATAGAGCAGGCCCTCGGTCACGGCCAGCTTCTCGTTGAGCTTGGCGAGATACGGTGCGCGTGCCTTGTCGATCAATGCCTGCATCTCCTTGTCGGCCGGCAGCAGGTTGGCGAAGACGGGCAACAGCTTGTAGCGGTAGCCGGCAATCTTGCCGTTCTTGACTTCGAAATCGAGTACGCCTAGATACTTGCCGTTGGAACCGGCATTGGTGACCAGGGTCTGGCCGCCCGCGTTCTTGACGGCGACCGGGGCCGGCATGCCGTCATGGGTATGGCCGCCGAGAATGGCGTCGATGCCCTTGACCCGGGAAGCCATCTTGAGATCGACATCCATGCCGTTGTGCGAGAGCACGACGACGACCTGGGCGCCGGCAGCGCGGGCTTCGTCGACCGTCTTCTGCATGTTGTCTTCCTGGATGCCAAAGCTCCAGTTCGGCGTCTGCCAGCGCGGATTGGCAATCGGCGTGTACGGGAAAGCCTGGCCGATGATGGCGACCGGCACGCCGTTCATTTTCTTCATGACGAAAGGCTTGAAGACCGCGTCGCCGAAATCGGCCGTCTTGACGTTCTGGGCGACGATGTCGATCTGGCCGGCGAAGTCCTTCTCCTCGATTTCCTTGACGCGAGCCTCGCCATAGGTCGACTCCCAGTGCAGCGTCATCACGTTGACGCCGAGCGCCTTGCAGGCATCGACCATGTCCTGGGCATTGGACCAGAGCGCCGTACCGGAACCCTGCCAGGTATCGCCGCCGTCGAGCAGCAGCGCCCCGGGGCGGTTCGCCTTCATGCGCTTGACCAGCGTCGCCAGGTGGGCAAAGCCGCCGACCTTGCCGTAGGTCTCGGCGGCTTTTTCAAAATTCAGATAGGTGTAGGCGTGGGCTTCGATGGTGTTGGGTTTGAAGCCGAAATGCTTGAGCAGGTTGTCGCCGACCAGATGTGGCACCTTGCCGAACTGTTCGCCGAAGCCGAGATTGACGTTCGGTTCGCGGAAATAGATCGGCAACAACTGGGCATGGCAGTCGGTGATGTGCAGCAGGCTGACGTTGCCGAATTTCGGCAGGTCGTACAGCTTGGCCGCCCCCTTCTCGGCCAGCGCGAAATCACTGTGGAGGGACATGCCGCCGGCTGCTGCGACGGCCATGACCTGGAGGAATTCCCGACGATTCATGCTCATTTCTTGTCCTTGAAAACAAAGTTTCAACCGGGCTTGCCGGCCAAAAAAAGACCCGACCGGTTACCCGGCCGGGTTAATCACGCAAGTTCAGTCCTTGTTCACCGGCGATTCCGGATCAATCAAGAAGGCCACGATATGTGTGATCTGTTCCGGCGTCAGCCAGTTATGCAACCCGAAGCGCGGCATATTGGTGCAGGCCGAGAAGGCATTCGAGTTGTAGATCTTGTCGTAGGCGTACTTGATGATGTCTTCCGAATTGCCGCGAACCTTGCCGAAGTGATGCAGGCTCGGCCCGATCGTGCCGTAGGCCAGTTCCTTCTTGGCCAGTTCGTGACAGGCATAGCAATTACCACCGCGAACCCGGCCCGGCGGATCGGGCTGGATGAAGCCGATGTGGCCGCCGGTACCGACCGCGGCGAGCTTCTCGCCTTCCTTCCAGTCGCCGATCAGCTTGCCGTCCACCGGATAGCGGATGGTCGCGGCATTAAGTTTCTCGAGCTTCTCGCCGACCTTGCGCGGCGGGTTGTCGCGGTACTGCTGGCAGGTCTTCATCGTTTCGTCCTGATCCAGGCGGGTCATCCAGTATTTCGGATTCTCGGCCTTGAAGGAGGCACGGAACATCTGCTCGGCATCCTTGGCGAACTTGCCACCGGGGGCCTCGACCGCTTTCTGGGCCAGGGCCGGCATGACGGCGGCGGCGACCAGCACGCCGAAAAGGGCATGTTTCAGGTTCATGGTCATCCCCTCTCAGCGCTCGATTCCCGGCGTGTCCATGACGGTGCCGGTGGCGGTTTTTTGCAGGTAGGTTTCCAGCGCGACGATTGAATCGGCCAGGTAGTTCGGCTCGGGCCAGCGCGCCTGGCGCATGCAGTCGATCAAACGACGCTGCATGGTCCACACGGCACCTTGCGAAACGCGGTAGGAGGGCCAGGTTTTCATCGCGAAGCCCGCACCTTCCTTGGTCGTCAGGTTGCCGAGATCCTGCAGGCGGATACGCTTGCCTTCCTGACCGTGGCAGATCGAGCAGGAGAAGTCCTGCGGACCGGAACGGCGATAGAAGATGTACTCGCCCATCCTGGCCATCTTGGCCTCTTCGGGGTGCGTCGCCGGCACGTTGATCGGCATGCCGTTCGATTTGGCACCGATGAAGGTGACCAATGCCTCGATGTCGGACTCCTTGCCCGGCTTGGAGTACCACTGCTTGGTCACATCCGCCTGGGTAAAGCCCTGTAGCGTGACCATGCAATGGACGAGGCGGGACTCGACATCCATCACCTTGTTGGTGTCCTTGAAGTACTTCGGCAACTGGGCATAGGCACCTTCCAGCTTGCCCGGGCCGAGGCCCAGATCGCACTGTTCGAGCGAGGCATTCTTCGGTCCGCGCTTCTCGGACCACAGGCCCTCGCCCTTGACCTCAAGCAGGTCGGCCGGATTGCCGTCGGCCAGCGCATCGCGATACTTGGCCAGTTCATCCGCGACCTTGCTGTCCTGGGCAAGAGCGCTACCGGCGGAAGCAGCCAATACGGCGCCCCCCACCAGCGTTACAAGCAAACGTTGGAACATCATTACTCCTCCGGGGAAATCGAACAACAACCGACGGCTGCGGTCTGCGCCGCCTTGCCGTCACACTGCGGACATCAGCCGATGGCTGCTTCGTCGGTACGCGTATCGCCCTTGTTGTCCTTCCAGGAAACGACAATCTTGTCGCCCTTGGCACCGCCCTTGAACTTGAACGCCAGGTAGGGGTTCTTGGAGACGGACGGACCGAACTCGCTGGCCAGGACGACCTTGTCGTTATGCTTGGCGATCAGTTCGGTGATGAACCAGGCCGGCACGATGGCGCCGGCAGAGTCCTTGCGCTGGCCGGTTTCCATTTCGTGGCTGACCAGAACCTTGACTTCGGTGACGCCGTCCTTGTTGGCGGCGCGGATTTTCATTGGATTGCCCATGTTTCTATCTCCTTGAATTCGTGTCGATTAGCCGCCGCAGCCGCCGAGAGTTACCTTGATCTCTTTCGTGGCCATGAAGAACTTGCCGTCCGACTTGACCAGCGCATACACGTTGGAGGTCTGGCCCATCTTGACGCGAGTCTGGACGTTGGCTTCGGTGCCTTCCGGCAGGACGAAGGAAGCGGCCAGGGCGTTCGGGTTCTTTTCGATCAGGATGGCGACCATCGTAACGTTGGGCAGCGTCGAGCTGACGCCGACCGGGACCACGGCACCGTTTTCGGCGATGTCCGGACCGGTGACCTGGACATCCTTGCTGTCGGCCGGCGAAGCGGCACCCAGCGCCTTCAGCGTGTCAGCCATGCTCTTGGCGTCGAAAGCGGCCTTGTTCCAGTCGGCCAGGGCCATGCCCGGCTTGATGATGCCGGCAGCGGCGAGAATGCCCATGAGGGCTGCACCGGAACCGGTCTTGAGTACATTGCGGCGTTGATTGTTCATAACTTCTCCTCTTTAGAAAGTTGTCTTACTTCGAACCGGACATGATCCACTTGACCAATGTCTTGATGTCCTCGTCCTTCACATGCGCATTCGGCGGCATCGGGATCGAACCCCAGGCGCCCTGCCCGCCCGCCTTGATCTTGGCGAAAAGGCGATCCTCGGCATCGGTTTGGTCCTTGTAACGCGCCACCACCTCGTTGTAACCGGGGCCAACGATCTTGCTCTTGATGCCATGGCAGGCCATGCAACCGCTCTTCGTCGCGAGATCGAGCGTGCTGGCATCGGCTGCCTTCTTGGCGGCCTCCGGGCCCAGCGTCCGCGTGCCACGTACGGCACCGAATTCGCGGTTCTGGTCGGCCAGTTCGCCGTGGGCGGTACGGGCGTACTCGGGCAGGGTCGAACCAATCTGGACTTCCGTCTTGCAGTTCTTCATGCAGGCGACGTTCTTGACGTCGGGCTTGCCACCGTTGCCGATGCCGCCCTTGGCCGCAGACGCACCAGGCCACATACCGTGGTCGGTGGTCATGCCGTTGCGGTTAGGCAGCAGCTTCTGGACTTCGCCGATGTTCTTGTCGGACAACGTGAAGTCGGCCGGCACGATTTCCTGCAGATTAAGCAGGTAGGCAAGGATGGCGTAAACCTCGTCCGGCTTGAGCGACTTCGGCGCCGTCCAGGGCATGGCGCGCTGGATGTAGTCGAAGACCGTCGAGATCGTTGCCACCTTGGTAAAGGTGGTGCGCTGCGGCAGTTCGCCCGACGACAGGCCCTTGACGCGGCCGGTCTTGATGTCGTCCTTGGTCGTGCCGCCGGCAAGCGGCGTAAACACCTCGTTCGACTCACCGAAGGAACCGTGGCAGGACGCACACTTTTCCTCGAACAGTTCGTTACCACGCTCGACGTTACCCGAACCCTTGGGCAGGCCCTTGAAGTCGGGACGGACATCGATGTCCCAGGCCTTCACTTCGGCCGGCGTGGCCTGACGGCCAACGCCCGAATATTTGTCGACAGCGAAGGCACCTGCTGACACCCCGCAGAGGGCGAGGACGAGTAGCGATTTAGAGAACCTGGACATTGGAAACCTCCCCGCTTTCGACCACTTTCCAGGACTGGATGGCGTTGTTGTGATAGATCGACTTGGTGCCGCGCACCTTGCGCAGTTGGCCGTAGGTCGGCTGCACGTAGCCGGTTTCGTCGATGGCGCGCGACTGCAGGATGGCGGGCGAACCGTCCCACACCCAGTTGATGTTGAAGCGGGTCAGCGCCTTGTTCTGGACCGGCCCCTCGATACGCGCCGTCTGCCAGTTGATGCCGCCGTCGAAGGAGACATCGACCTGCTTGATGCGTCCGCGGCCGGACCAAGCCAGGCCGGAGACGTTGTAGAAACCCTTGTCGAGCAAGGTCTGGCCACCGGACGGCGTGGTGATGACCGACTTGCATTCCTGAATCGAGCTGTACTGGCGATGCAGACCGTTGGGCAGGAGGTCGATGTAGTGCACCGCCTCGTCCTTGGTGGCATAGGGCTTGTCGCCGACTTCGATGCGGCGCAGCCATTTGACCCAGGAAACACCCTGCACGCCCGGCACGACGAGGCGCAGCGGGTAGCCGTTCTCGGGGCGCAGCATTTCGCCGTTCTGGCCGTAGGCGACGAAGACTTCGCCGGACTCGACCATTTCCATCGGGATGGTGCGGGTCATCGAGGAACCGTCAGCACCTTCGGCCAGCACGTAGCGCGCCTTCTTGTAATCGACACCGCAGTCTTCAAGCAGCAACTTGAGCGGCACACCGGTGAATTCCGAGCAGGAAATCATGCCATGGGTGTATTGCACGGTCGGCACCGCGACGTTGCCCCACTCCAGGCCGGTATTGGCGCCACACTCGATGAAGTGAATGCGCGACACCGAGGGCAGGCGCATCAGTTCGTCCATGGTATAGACCTTGGGCTTCTTGAGCAGGGAATCGTCGGAGCCGTTGACCATCAGCCGATGCTTGGACGGATCGACGTCCTGCCAACCCTGGTGATGGCGCTCGAAATGCAGGCCTGACGGCGTGATGATGCCGAAAAGGCCCTGCAGCGGCGCGAACGACACCGAGGCACCACCGACACGGGCCAGGCCGGGCGACTCGCGGCGTAGCAACTGGCTCTCGAACTTCGAGGGCATGCCGTAGGGATTGGTTGCCACCGGCTTACCCAGCGTCGTGGACCACTCCGGCAGATTCAGGATGTTGGTATCACCCTCGCTGGCCCGTGCCGCCAGCGGCGCAGCCATCGCTACCCCGGCCGCCATAAAGCTCTTGCGCAGGAAATCCCGGCGCCCGGCAGCAACGGCCTTGACCTGTTCTTCCGACAGGAAGTTTTCCGGTGCAGGCCGCAAACGCCCCGGATTTTTGACGATATCACCCATAGAGAACATTCCCCTCCGTTATATGTGACCTTACTGACTGCAATTGACCGACGACACCCCGAGTTGGTCACCCAGATCACGGCTGGCCACCGTGATGCTGACCGTCCGGCAGATATCGACGAAATTCGGATCGATGACGCGATACAGCACTGAACTCCCTTCACGACGACGTTCAACCACGCCGGCGCGGTACAGAATGTTGAGATGGCGCGAGATATTGGCCTGGGTCAGGCCAATATGCTCGACGACCTCATGCACGGGCTTTTCCTCGCCACAAAGGCAGGAAAGGATGCGCAGGCGGGTCGGATCAGCCAGCAACCCGAAGTAATGCGCCACCTGCTCGAACACGTGAATAGTCTCGTCCATGCTGTTTTTTGATTTGAATTAGAAATCAATGTATAACTGCATACTTATATAGTCAACAACTAATATTGTTGCATCGCAGCATGCATTTTTTGCAAAAGGCCTATAACCTTCGCACTACGCCGCAGCAACAGTGTTTCCGCAATTTCCGGCTATATGACGACGAAATATCACAACGAGGAGATGATTCGATGAAACTGCTTCCCATGCTGTCGGCCTTGTGCCTGATCGCCGTGGCCGGCACCGCCCAGGCTGCCGACCCCAACCTTGGACGCAATCTGGCAGCCACCTGCGCCAACTGCCATGGCACCAATGGCAACGCCGTCAAGGGCTCCGGTCTCGATTCCCTGGCCGGTGTACCGAAGGACAAGACCCTGCAGAAACTGGCCGACTTCAAGAGCGGTGACAAGCCCGCCTCGATCATGCACCAGATCGCCAAGGGCTATACCGACGAGCAGCTCGACCTGATCGCCACCTATTTCGCCGCACAAAAGTAAGGGGACAAGAACATGATGCTGATGAAACGACGTGACTTTCTCAAGGTCGGCGCTGCGGCCGGCGCCATGGCCTCCCTCTACGGCTGTGCCGGCGGCGGCAAGGCCAGCGGCCATGTGGTCGTGGTCGGCGGCGGCTACGGCGGCGCCACGGTCGCCAAATACCTGCGCATGTGGAGTGAAGGCGGCGTCCAGGTAACGTTGATCGAGCGTAACCCGACCTTCATCTCCTGCCCGATCTCCAACCTGGTGATCGGCGGCACCAAGACGATGGAAGACATTACCGTCAGCTACGATGGCCTGAAGAGCAAATGGGGCGTCCGCGTCATCCAGGACGATGTCGTCGCCGTCGATGCCGCCAAGCGCTCGGTCAAGCTGGCCAAGGGCGGCGACATGAGCTACGACCGCCTGGTGCTCTCGCCCGGCGTCGACTTCATGTTCGACCAGATTCCCGGCCTCAACAATGCGGCCGCCCAGTCGAAGATCCTGCATGCCTGGAAGGCCGGTCCGCAGACCATTGCCTTGCGCAAGCAGCTGGAGGACATGAAGGATGGCGGCACCTATGCCATCTCCATTCCCAAGGCACCTTACCGCTGCCCGCCCGGCCCCTACGAGCGCGCCTGCCTGGTCGCCAACTACTTCAAGCAGAACAAGCCCAAGTCCAAGGTCGTCATCCTCGATGCAAACGAAGACGTGCAGTCCAAGAAGCCGCTCTTCACCAAGGCCTGGGCCGACCTCTACAAGGGCATCATCGAGTATCGCAACAACAGCGAGGTGAAGGATGTCGAAGTCAGCACCAACACGGCTGTTCTGGAATTCGACAAGTTCAAGGCCGACGTGCTCAATATCGTGCCGCCGCACCGCGCCGGCGACATCGCTGCCAAGTCGGGCCTGAAGCTGATCAACAACCGCTGGGTGGACATCAACTGGCTCTCGATGGAATCGACCAGCACGCCGGGCGTGCACGTCCTCGGTGACGCTGTTTTCCCGGCACCGACCATGCCGAAGTCCGGACATATGGCCAACCAGCATGGCAAACTGGCCGCCGCCGCGATCCTCAACCTGCTTTCTGGCCAGGAGCCGAACCCGGCGCCGGTGGTGATGAACACCTGCTACAGCTTCGTCGATGCCAAGAACGTCATCCACGTCGCCTCGATCCACCAGTACGATGCAGCGACCAAGGTCGTGCAGCCGGTCAAGGGCGCCGGCGGCGTCTCGGCCGCACGCAACGAACTGGAAGGCAAGGTCGCACTCGGCTGGGCAAAGAACATCTGGGCCGACATGCTGGCCTGAGTTTCTCCGCTCCAATCACAAAAGGCCGCAATCGCGGCCTTTTGTCTTTTCGGGAAACGATTTCGCTATTCGAGGGTGGCGATGTACTCGGCCACAGCGTGGGTTTCCAGTTCGGAAAGCTTCGAGGCCACAGTATGCATGACCGCGTTGTCGTTGGTCCGCTCGCGCTTGTTGAACTGCTTGAGCTGATCCTCGGTGTAGCGCGGATGCTGGCCGGCGAGGCGTGGCAATTGCGGCGTGCCCAGGCCCTTGGCACCGTGGCAGCTGGAGCACGCGGGCAGACCACTGAACTGGTTACCGCGATTGAAAACGTACTTGCCGACAGCGAGCAGTTCAGCATCCTTGGCCGGACGACCGCCGATGTTCTTAGCCTGGAAATAGGCACCGATGGCCTTCATTTCAGCCGGCGTCAGATCCTCGGACTGCGGCTTCATCGTGTCGCTCTTGCGCTTGCCGGACTTGAATTCGGCCAGCTGCTTGGCGATGTACTCGGCGTGCTGTCCGGCCAGGCGCGGGAAAACCGGACTGGCCGCCTCGCCTTCCAGGCCGTGGCACAGGAAGCAGCGCCCGGAAACGATTTCCTCGGCACGCGCCATGTCGAGTTTTTCGGCAGCCGTGCCCGAATTGGCAAGCATCCAGGAGCATGCCCCCAAGGCCCAGAGCAACGCAGTTTTCTTCCCCATTTCCCCCACCTTTCGTTCAGCAATTATTGGTACATTATTAAATGATAATTCGCTTACACTGAGCTTTCAAACAGACCCATCCCGGAAACGGAAAGTACCGCCGGATGGTCCAATGATCGCTGCATACAATAAAGGAGACAGATATGAATCGTCGCCACTTCCTTCAGAACGCCAGCGCCTTCGCAACCCTGACGGCAATCGAATTTACCCCCTGGCAGACCATTGGCGCCGTTGCCCGCGAGCTTGACGATTTCGTGCGTGGCCCGACGGTCAAGGATCATCCGCTACGTCAGGTTTCGAAACACGTCTGGATGATCTTCTCGCCCGACGGTTTCCCTTCCCCTGAAAACCAGGGAATGATGTGCAACATCACCATCGTCAATACGGCCAAGGGCCTGGTCATCGTAGACTCCGGGGCTTCTGTTCAGATCGGCGAGATGACTATCCGGCAAATAAAGAAAACGCTCAAGAAGCCGGTCGTCGCCATCATCAACACGCATTATCACGGCGACCACTGGCTCGGTAATCATGCCTACGTCGAAGCCTACGGCAAGGACTTGCCGCTCTACTCGCACCCCGGCACGATCAAGGAAATCCAGGGCGTGCAGGGCAACCTCTGGCGTACCCTGATGGAGCAATGGACCAACCAGGCAACGCTCGGCACCCGCGTCGTCCCGCCCAGAGTGCCTCTGGAAGACGGTGCCGAGCTGAAGTTCGGCGACGTCACCCTGCGCCTGCATCACTACGGCACGGTGCACACGCCTTACGATCTCTGCGTCGAGGTACTCGAAGACAAGGTGATGCTGGTCGGCGACGTCGCCATGGACCGGCGCATCGCCAACATGGACGACGGTTCCTACGTCGGCACCCTGAAAGCCTACGACACGCTCGAGAAGACCGGCGCCCAGCTCTGGCTGCCTGGTCACGGTGAGCCAAGCGCCAAGGTCTTGCAATGGAACCGCGAATTGTTCGAAGGCATCTACCGGAGTTGCGAACAAGCGGTGAAGGATGGCAGAAGCCTGGAGGATGCCAAGGCACAGGTCCTCCAGGACCCGCGCGTGGCAAGCCGGGCCAAGGAAACCAAGGGCTTCGACAGCAACATCGGAAAATATGTCAGCCTGGCCTTCCTTGAAGCCGAAGCAGCAGGATTCTGATCCCAACCCCACCTCGAGGTAACGACCATGCGCCCGCTATTGATTGCCCTTCTCTCCCTGTCCTCGCTCCAGGCGAATGCCGAAGAACCCTGGGGCAAGGTCGACCTCAATGCCGCCAAGCCCTTGCACGACAAGGCCTGTACTGCCTGCCACATCCGGATGTATGGCGGCGATGGCAGCAAGATGTACTCCCGCGACGGACGCATGCTGTCGAACAAGCTGGAACTGTTGCAGCGGGTCGCCTCATGCAATGCCATGGTCAATGCTGGCTGGTTTCCCGAGGATGAAGGAAATGTCGCAGCCTGGCTGAACAAGCACTACTATCACTTCGACCAATGATTAACCCTCCCGCACTCGCATGAAAGCCGTACTCCTTGCTCTTTCACTTGTCGCCAACTGCCTCGCCGTCCCGGTTTCGGCCAGCGAGTTGCCGCTGGCCACCGATCTGCGCACCGAGGCAGAACAGGCTGAACGCAAGGGCGTTCCGCTGATCGTCCTGTACAGCCGTCGCGACTGCAAGTATTGCGAAACCGTTCGCCGGGATTACCTGCTCCCCCTGACTCATCAGCCCCGCTATCGCGACCGGGTGATCGTGCGCCAGATCAACCAGGATAGCGACGTCGCGCTGATCGACTTTCAGGGCGAGAAAAGCACCCAGGCGCGCCTGGCTGGCAGCGAGAAAATCAAGCTGGTACCGGTCGTCGCCTTTTATGGAAAAAATGGCCGGCGCCTGGCCGACCCGATTGTCGGCGCAAAGCTCGCCGACTTTTATCAAAGCTACCTCGACGACGCGATCGAGCACTCGAGCGCCATGCTCAAGAAGCGCTGAACATCAGGTGTAGCAAGGCTTTCTGAGCGATAGCCCTTCATTTCCCAGCAACGCCAGGAGCACCAACCCGCCCCCCAGCAGAACGCTGGCCGACGGTTGTTCACCTGCCCCGAGCCAGGCCCAGGCAACCCCGAAGATGACTTCGAGCAAGGCCAGCAGCGAAATTTCCGGGGCCGGCAATTCACGGGTAAGGCGCACCATCAGCAGGCAGGGAAGCGCCAACTGAACGGTGCCGAGCATCGCCAGCAGACTGATATCGTGCGCTGAAGCCTGCAACGGCCAGGCAAGGGGCAAGGTTGCCAGCGCCGACAGCACGCCCCCGATCAGGATGGCTGGCAGCATATCGGCGGCGACGGATGCATCCCTGCCGACTTTTTGCAGCACCGTCAGGTTGACCGCGCCGGCCAACGGTACGGCGCAGGCGACGACCGATCCGAGCAAGGAGCCGCTTTCGGCCTGCACCCCGAACATCCAAGCGATTCCAAGGCCGGCGATGAAGATGGCGGCCCAGGTCCGGGTCGGCAGGCGATGCCCGAGAAAGAAAAGTGACAATAATGCGGTCAGCAACGGTGCGATTGCCATCGTGACCAGGACGTTGGCAACCGAGGTCAAGGTCAGCGCCACCATGAAGGCGGTGTACATCACGCCCCAGCAGACGCCGGAGATCCAGAGCGCCCGCGGCGCCCTCAGAAGACCCATCCACAGGCCCGGACCGCGCATCCAGGTCAGCGCAATGCCCAACGCCAGGGCGTTGAAGGCGCTCCGCCAGAAAGTCAGTTCGAAGCTCTGTGCGCTCTCCAGGTGGCGCGTGACGACACCGGCCATGCTCCAGAGCAGGGTCACCAGAATCATCAGCGCCACGGCGCGACGATGCGTCATCTCCAGCCCGGCGCCTCAGGAACGGCGACGGCGCGCTTCGTACAAACAGACGCCGGCAGCAACCGAAACGTTGAGACTTTCAACCGAACCGTGCATGGGAATACTGACCAGTTGATCGCAATTCTCGCGGGTCAGCCGGCGCATGCCCTCGCCCTCGGCGCCCAGCACCCAGGCCGTGGCAACCGGCCAGTCGGCCGCATAGAGGTCACTGGGCGCCTCGCCCGCCGTGCCGATCACCCAGATCTCCCGTTCCTTGAGTTCGCGTAGCGTCCGCGCCAGATTGGTCACCAAAACGTAGGGAACGGTTTCGGCAGCGCCGCTGGCTGTCTTGGCAGCGACATCGGTCAATCCCGCCGAACGGTCCTTGGGTGCGATCACGGCATGCACGCCGGCGGCATCGGCAACCCGCAAGCAGGCGCCGAGGTTGCGGGGATCGGTCACGCCATCAAGCACCAGCAGGAAAGCGGGTTCCTCCAGGGTATCGAGCACGTCATCGAGGTGCGCCAGCTTGCGCCCGCCTTCGACCCGGGCGATCACACCCTGATGCTTGGCGCCCGGGGCCATCCCGTCGAGCCGCTTGCCATCGCCGGTAATGATCTTGACCCCTTGCAACTCGGCATGAGCAAGCAGGTCGCGCGCTCGCGCATCCTGGCGCGTCGCATCGATGATGATTTCCTTGACCGCTGCCGGATCGTGGCGAAGCTTGGCGGTAATGGCATGAAAGCCATAGATCAGGCGGGATGACATGGCTGCTTTCCGAATAACGAGCGGCGAATTTTACCGTACCCAGCCACTTCCCCCGAAAGGTCGATAGCTTAAACTCAGATTACAGCGGGAGGCAGACTCCGGCGAAGCATGGAATCCTCGCGTTCAATCCAGCGGGCCAGCAAGCGGTCATGAAGCATGATGTGGTTACGAACCCAGCGCGAGAGCAGACTGTCGAGTTCGCGAATCAGGGAAACGGTTTTCATCTGATCAAGTGCGGCCACAATTTCCTGAATCTTGCCGGAAATGGCGGCATGGTCTTCCATATGCGCCTCGCAAACCTCGCGGTCGATCACCTGGAGCAGCGATTCGCGCATGATCCGCTCTTCATTCCGGAAATGATCGAGGATAAAAGCCAGCAAATCCCCCAACATGGCGACGAGTTCGTTCTCGCAACATAGGCGCCGCTCATGTTGGCAGCCTCCACAATGCGGCAGGTTGCGGTGATCGATACATATCTTCCGCAAACCCTGGATATTTCCCATGAGGAGTCCATGCTCGACATCCAGATGCGCGTTGCCAGTCAATAACTCGCTTGGCAGCTCGGCCTCGTTGACTGGGGCGCAAGACGACGCTGCATCGTTGTCTCCCGACAACGCGGCTCGCGCCACACCTCTAAAAGTAATCTGCCCAGCCATGATCGCCTCGACCCTGTCAGTCAAGGTGCCATTTTAACGCCAACCAGACCAATTAGCTTGCATTTAACATTTTTACCACTTTATAGCAGTTAAGAAACAATTCGAATAAATAAAGACTTACGGCAACCTCTATTCCATTAGTCATGGGAAATAGCCGGCCACAACACGCTGTTATGGCCGGCAAAACCAACTAACGGCGCTTTCCAGACTTTTTGGCTGAAGACTTGGCTGCCCGCGCTTTTGCAGGAGCTTTTGCAGGAGCCTTTCGGCTCAGGCTGGCTCTTGACTTAGGTGCTGATTTGGCAACGGACACCTTGGCAGGAGGCTGCGTGGAACTCTGGATTGCGGATTTCCGGACGCGCCCCCCAGTAGCCTTGGCCACATTATTACGAGCACCCCTCTTTTCTTCGCGCACCAACACGAAATCAATTTTATTGCTCTCCAGATCGGCCCGCACCAGCCTGACGCGAACCCGGTCGCCCAAGCGATAACGTTGCCCCGTCCGCTCGCCGAGCATCTGATGCTTGATGTTGTCGAACTGGAAGTAGTCTTCACCGAGTTCAGAAACATGGACAAGACCTTCGATATAGATGGCATCAAGCGCCACGAAAATACCGAAGCCGGTTACCGCCGAGATGGTGCCGTCAAACTCCTCGCCGATGCGCTCCTTCATGAAGAAGCACTTGAGCCAGTTCTCGACATCGCGCGTTGCTTCGTCGGCTCGCCGCTCGGTCGCCGAGCACTGAAGGCCGATGTCGTCCCACTCGCCGGCTGGAACGTATTTCTCTCCAGCCAGCACCGCCTTGATGGCGCGATGCACCAGCAAATCGGGGTAACGCCGGATAGGCGAGGTGAAATGGGTGTAATGCTCATAGGCCAGGCCAAAATGGCCAACGTTGTCGGGGCTGTAGATCGCTTGCTTGAGCGAGCGCAGCATCACGGTCTGCAGCAACTGGAAATCGGGGCGCAGCTTTACCTGCTCGAGGAGAGTCGCGTAATCCTTGGCGCGCGGATCGTCACCGCCCCCCAATGCAAGAGCGAACTCACCGAGAAAACTGCGCAGGTTCTTGAGCTTTTCCTCGGAAGGTGGCGCATGCACGCGATAGAGACAAGTCTGTTTGTGCGTAGCAAGAAAATCGGAGGCACAGACGTTGGCGGCCAGCATGCACTCTTCGATCAGGCGGTGCGCATCGTTGCGAACGACCGGCACGATGTTCTCGATCTTGCCCTGCTCGTTGAACAGCATCTGCGTCTCGGTCGTCTCGAAATCGATCGCGCCACGCGCCCAGCGCGCCTTGTGCAGCGCCTGGAAAAGCTTGTAGAGATTCTTGAGATGCGGCTGCAACGCCTTATGTACTTCGCTCTCCGGTTTGCTCTCCCCGGACAACCAGGACCAGACCTGATTGTAGGTCAGGCGCGCCTTCGACCTGAAGACGGCCGGATAGAAGCGATACTCCCCAATCTTGCCGGCGGCGCTGACGTTCAGGTCGCAGACCATGGCCAGACGCTCGACATCGGGATTCAGTGAGCAGATGCCATTGGACAGTTTCTCCGGCAGCATCGGGATGACGCGGCGCGGGAAGTAAACCGAATTGCCACGCTCCAGCGCCTCCTTGTCGAGCGCCATGCCCGGCCGGACATAATGGGAGACATCGGCAATCGCCACGATCAGGCGCCAGCCCCGCCCCTTCTTCTCACAATAAACCGCGTCGTCAAAATCGCGCGCCGTCTCGCCATCGATGGTCACCAACGGCAGATCACGCAAATCCTCCCGGCCAGCCAGATCGGCCTTCTTGACCTTGTCGGCAAGCGCCTTGTTTTCCTCCAGCGCCTTCTTCGAGAACTCGAACGGCAGATCGTGCTTGCGCAAGGCAATCTCGATCTCCATGCCTGGATCGGCGTAATTGCCCAGCACTTCGACAATACGGCCGATCGGCTGCGAGAACTTGCTCGGCTGTTCGATGATCTCGACCATCACCACCTGGCCGGACTCCGCCTTGATCTTCGCCTTCTTCTCGGGCGGAACCAGAATGTCCTGTGTGATGCGCCGATTTTCGGGA